>JAYRUZ010000265.1:0-2798 GCA_041918795.1 Azonexus sp.
GCTGCCGCAAGTCATGGCTGGCGGCGGCCAGGAAGCGGCTTTTCGCCTTGTTGGCCTTTTCGGCGGCATCGCGTTCGCCGGCCAGTTCGCAGGTTGCCTCGCGGATGCGTTCTTCCAGATGCTCGTGACTGGCCGCCAGTTCGCTGGTCATGGCCGCCATCTCGCTGAATTGCCGGCGGACCAGCAGGGCGCCGACGAGCAGCATCAAGGTGATGAAGAAGCCGAGCGTGCCGAGTTCCTGCAGACGGATGGTCCAGTTGTCGAGGATGGTCCGTTCCGGAATGACGCTCAGCATGCGCAGGTCGGAAAAGCCGGTGACCGGGGCGACCGAGATCAGCAGCCCGTTGGCATGCACGCTGCCGCTTTCCGGAATCTGGTCGCGCAGGCGTCCCTTGAACAGCAGTTCGTCGGCCTTGGCGCCGAGCACGGTCGATTGCTTGCTCAGGTCGGAGGGGCGGCAGGAGGCGATGATTTGTCCCCGGCTGTTGATCAGAACGGCTTCGAAATCGTCGGACAGCCGGTTCGACCAGCAGAAATCCTGCAGGTAGGCGGGCTCGATGGCAGCGAAAACGACGCCGTTGAAGCGCGTCCCCTCGGTATTCATCCGGCGGGCGATGGCGTAGGTGTAGCGGCCTGAATTGCGGCCGATATAGGGGCCGTAGGTGGCGGAGTCGGCCCCGTTCTCGATGGCGACGAAATAGGGACGATCCTTGACGTTGATATGGGGCGGCGGATACGCCGTCGAGATGAAGCGCTGGTTGCCGAAGCGGTCGAAAACGATCAGGTCGCGCAGTTGCGGCATGGCGCGCGAATGGCGCTGGGCGACGTATTCCCAGCCGCGCGACGGCTCCCATTTCTCCCAGTCGCGGCGGTTGCTGCTGAGGTCGGTGGACATCTCGCGCAGCAGGACATCGATGGCCTCGAAGGCGCGCGCCGTGTGCTCGGCCATCATGATGCTGAAATGCTGCAGGCGCTGCTCGCCGGCGTTGAGGTCGCGCTGGCGGGCCAGGGCCAGGTCGATCAGGAAGACCAGCAGGACGCTGACCGTGCCGATCAGCGACACGACCAGGACGAAGGTTTCCGGCTTGCGCTTGACCATTGCCCGCTCAGAGCTGGTAACAGTAGAGCGGCCGCGGTGGCGAGCAATCCACCTCGATCACGCGATCGGGGGTGACGCCGGGCACCGGGAAACTGTTGCTGACGAACAGGCTGCCCGGCTTCATCTCGGCTTTGACCTTGTCCCACAGCTTGGCCATCGGCGCCGGCGACAGGAAGGCGTAGACCACCTCGTAGTCGCCGAGCGGCGCGGCCCACAGGTCGTCCCAGCGCCAGCGCAGGTTGGTGCGGCCGACGCCGAGCAGCCAGCCGACCAGCCAGGTCAGCGGGGCGTTTTCGTAGCCGGTGAAATGATGTTCCGGCAGGTTGTCGGCGAGCGGGATGGTCGTACTGCCGATGCCGCTGCCGAGATCGAGGAAACGGCAGGCGCCACGTTGTTCGAGCAGGTCGTAGAGCGCCTGCACGGTTTGCTTGTTCGACAGATAGAGCGGTACCTGGCCGGAAAGTGCGCCGCGATAGACGAGCAGCAGCAGGATGAAGGCGAGCAGGAACCAGCCGGGGTCGATGGCCAGCGTCTGGGTGAACCAGACGAGCGGCATGAATCCGCCATGGATGGCGCGCCACCACCAGGGCTGGCGGGCGATGGTGGCGAGCACGGCGGCGACGCCACCGATCGCCAGGCTGGTTTCCAGCCAGGGCATGGGCTGGTTCTGCCAGAGGTAGAGCGGCCAGGCCAGCGACAGGACCAGGATGACGGCGGCGGCTTGCAGCGCGAATTGACGGAACGGGGTCAGGGGCATGCCGGGATTGTACCGGTAGGCGATGCCCTCCGGGCAGGCCGCCGACTTGGGGAGAAAGCGGCCCTTCTTTCTCCCCGTGGCCAGTGTTTAAGCCATCTGTCGCCGCAGTTCCTCGCGTTTGGCCGCCATCCGGTCGGCAGCAGCCTGACGTACGTGGCCGAAGCCGCGCACCTCGCCCGGCCAGGCGGCCAGCTCGCGCCGCCTTGGTGTATCGCCAATGCTTTCGATCAGATCGAGATCGCCCTCGTAGTCGGCGAGCAACTGACGGTCGAGCTGCTTTTCCGGCGTCTTGCGGAAGGGGTCGAGCCAACTGTCGCGCAGGCCGCGCGCCCTGGCCAGCAGCTTGAGCGCCGGCAACAGCCACGGACCGAAGCTGATTTTCTTCGGCCGCCCATCCGGCCCGGGCCTGGCGAACAGCGGCGGGGCGAAGTGGAAGCTCAGCTTGGCTTGGCCGTCGAAACGCTGGCCGAGACTCTTCAGAAAGTCGGTCTCGGCATACAGGCGGGCCACTTCGTACTCGTCCTTGGGCGCCAGCAGGCGGGCGTACTGGGTGGCGATGGCGCGGGTCAGCGCGTCGTCGCCGAGGGCGCGGATGCGGCTGAGGCGGGTGCGGTAACGCTCGGCCAGGCTGGCGTCCTGATAGGCGGTCAGGTGGGCGGCGCGGTGGGCGATCAATTCGTCCAGCGTCATTTCGGGGACGATCTCGCCAGTCAGCGGGCCGGCGATTTTTGCCACTTTTTCCGGGTGCACCGCAGCACGGCGGCCCCACTGGAAAGCCAGCCGGTTGGCATCGACTGCGGCGCCGTTCAGTTCGATGGCGCGGTCGAGCGCGTTGGCCGACACCGGCACCAGGCCCTTCTGCCAGGCGTAGCCGAGCAGCAGCATGTTGGCGAACAGGGCATCGCCCATCAGGCGGGTGGCCAGGTGCTGGGCGTCGAGGAA
>JAYRUZ010000266.1:0-2796 GCA_041918795.1 Azonexus sp.
CAGGCCGCCGCCGCGGCCCTGGCGGATGCCCTGGCCCGATGAGCCAGTCACCGGCCCCCGGCTGGCAGGTCAGGTTGCGCCAGGAATGGCGCCACCTGACGACCTTCAATCCGACCGATCGCCGCTGGCCGATGCCTTTTGCCGCCGCCCTGTCGTCCGGCCTGCCGCTGCTGGTCGGCGCCGCCTTTGGCCATCTTGACTACGGCCTGATCTCCTCGCTCGGCGGCCTGGTTTTCCTGTACCTGCCGGAAACACCGATGCATCACCGGATGCTGACGCTGATGGCCTGCGTTTTCGCCATGATCGCCAGCTACACACTGGGCGTCGCCAGCCAACTCTTTCCGCTGACCACGATACCGGCCATGTTCGTTACTGCCATGCTGGTGACCATGGTCTGCCGCTACTACCACATGGCGCCGCCGGGCAGTTTCTTCTTCGTGATGGCTGCCTCGATCGGCGCCCATACACCGGGCGATATCCTGGACGTGCCGCAGAAGGTCGGCCTGCTCACCCTCGGCTGCCTGCTGGCCAGCCTGATCGCCCTGGTCTATAGCCTGTTCAGCCTGTCCCACCAGCCACCGAAGCCGATCCCCGAACGGCATCGCCCGACTTTCGATTACGTGGTTTTCGACTCGGTGATCATCGGCGCCTTCATCGGCCTCGCGCTGGCCCTCGCCCGGTTGCTGCAACTGGCGCAGCCCTACTGGGTGCCGATCAGTTGCCTGGCGGTCATCCAGGGCATGTCGCTGCGCGCCGTATGGACCAAGCAGGTGCATCGCATCGTCGGCACGGCCGGCGGCCTGCTGCTCGCCTGGGGCCTGCTCGCCCTCCAGCTCGACCCGTGGCGCCTGGCCGGCGTGATGATTGCGCTCGCCTTCAGCATCGAAATGCTGATCGTCCGCCATTACGCCCTGGCCGCCGTCTTCATCACGCCGCTGACGCTGCTGCTGGCCGAGGCCGGCTCGCTGGGCCAGACGCCGATCACGCCCTTGATCGAGGCTCGCTTCATCGATACCGCGCTCGGCTGCCTGGTTGGCCTGCTCGGTGGCATCTGCCTGCACAGCCCGGCCTTTCGCCGGAAACTGGCGCCCGCCATCCGCCGGCTGCTGCCGGATCGCCTGATCGGCCAACGCATCTGAGCGAACCCGCCCCATCTCATGACGACACCCACCGCCTCACTCGACCAGCGCCTCAGCGCCGAACTCGATGAAATCGCCGCCGCCGGCCTGACCCGTCGTCGGCGCGTGCTGGCCTCGCCCTGCGGCCGCCTTGCTGCGGTGGACGGCCGGGAATTGCTCAATTTCGCCAGCAACGACTACCTCGGCCTGGCCGGCAACCGCGCCATCGCGCAAGCCGTGGCCGACGGCGCACTGGCCTGGGGCGCCGGCAGCGGCGCCTCGCACCTGGTCAGCGGCCACCTGGCGCCGCACGAGGCGATCGAGGCCGAGCTCGCCGCCTTCACCGGCTTCGAACGGACGCTCACCTTCTCCACCGGCTACCTGGCCAACCTCGCCGTCACCCCGACCTTCGCCGGGCGCGGCGACGCGGTGTTCGCCGACAAGCTGAACCACGCCTCGCTGATCGACGCCATGCAACTGGCCAAGGCCAACGGCGCCGACGTGCAGCGCTATCCGCACGACGACGTCGCCACCCTCGAACGACTGCTCGCCGCATCGACCGCCAAGACCAAGCTGATCGTCACCGACAGCGTGTTCAGCATGGACGGCGACCTCGCCCCGCTGCCGCTGCTCTTCCTGCTGGCCGAGCGCTACGACGCCTGGCTGGTCATCGACGACGCACACGGCTTCGGCGTGCTCGGCCCGCATGGCGAAGGCGCGCTGGCCCACTTCAACCTGCCGGCCTCCAAGCGCATCCTGCTGATGGGAACGCTGGGCAAGGCGGCCGGGGTCGGTGGCGCCTTCGTCGCCGGGTCGGCGCTGGCCATCGAATACCTGCTGCAGAAGGGGCGTAGCTACATTTTCACCACCGCCGCCCCGCCGGCCATCGCCTGCGGCCTGGCCAGGAGCCTGGAACTGATCCGCGGTGGCGATGCGCTACGCGCCAACCTGTTCGCCCGCATCGGCCAGTTGCGTGATGGCCTCGCCGGTCTGCGCTGGCCATTGCTGCCGTCCGCCACCGCCATTCAGCCGTTGATCGTCGGCGACAACGAAGCGGCCATCGCCCTCGCTAAAGTGCTGTGGGAACGTGGCCTGTGGGTGCCGGCCATCCGCCCGCCGACCGTGCCCAAGGGCACTGCCCGCCTGCGCATTTCCGTTTCGGCGGCACACACCGCCGACGACATTGACCGCTTGATCACCACCCTGAAGGAACTCGCATGAACGCTCCCCTCGTCTTCCTGCCCGGCTGGTGTCTCGGCCGCGGCCCGCTGAATGCTGCGGTGCACGCCCTGAAAGGGCAGATTTTCGACCTGCCGGGCTACGGCAAAGCGCCGCTGATCGCCGATTTCGACGCCGCTGTGGACGATCTGGCGAGCCGCCTGCAACCCCGCACGACGCTGGCCGGCTGGTCGCTCGGTGCGCAGATGGCCCTGGCCGTTGCCGGCCGCCATCCGGAAAAGGTCGACAAGCTGCTGCTGGTTGCCGGCACCGCCTCCTTCGTCCAGCGCGACGGCTGGCCCGAAGCCATGCCGCCGGCCAATCTGGCCGAATTCACCGCCGCCGTGGCGGCCGACGTCGAGGCCATGCTGCCGCGCTTCGTCGGCGGCTTCAATCGCGGCGACGCCCAGGCCAAGACCACCACGCTCGAACTGCTCAAGCTGGCCGACCTGCGCCCGAG
>JAYRUZ010000267.1:0-2779 GCA_041918795.1 Azonexus sp.
ATGTCACCGTGCCGTTCAAGGAAGATGCCTTCCGGCTGGCGACTCGCCTGTCCGAGCGGGCGGCCCGCGCCGGGGCGGTCAATACGCTGAGTTTTGCCGCGGGCGAAATCGTCGGCGACAACACGGATGGTGCCGGGCTGGTGCGCGACATGACGCACAATCTCGGCTACCCGCTGGCCGGCAAGCGCATTCTGCTGTTGGGTGCCGGCGGTGCGGCGCGCGGTGTCATCGCGCCCCTGCTCGCCGGTCTGCCGGCCAGCCTGCATGTCGCCAACCGGACGGCCGACAAGGCCGAGGCCCTGGCCGCGGCTTTTTCCGACATGGCTGCGGTGCACGGTGGAAATTACGAAAAATTGGCCGGGCAGCAGTTCGACCTGCTTATCAATGCCACCTCGGCCAGCCTGGCGGGCGCCAGCCTGCCCTTGCCGGCCGGCCTCTTCGCGCCGGGCAGCCTGGCCTACGACATGATGTACGGCAAGGGCGATACGCCCTTCATGGCCTTGGCCCGTGGCCAGGGTGCGGCACAGGTGGCCGACGGCCTGGGCATGCTGGTCGAGCAGGCGGCCGAGGCCTTCTTCGTCTGGCGCGGCGTGCGGCCCGAAACCGCCGGCGTGCTGGCCCAGCTGCGCGCTGCGCTGGCTGGATGAAAACGCTTGGACGCTGGCTGAAGCGGGCGCTGTTGCTCGTACTCGGCCTTTTCCTCTTGTGGCAGCTTTGGCTGCTGGGCTGGGTGCTGTTCTGGGGCTGGGTCAATCCGGGCACGACGCGCTTCATGGAAATCCGTCTGGGTGAATTGCGCCAGAAGGTGCCGAACGCCCAATTGCAACAGCAATGGGTGCCTTACGAGCGCATTTCGCCGCACCTGAAGCGGGCGATCATCGCCGCCGAAGACGCCAAGTTCGTCGATCATGAAGGCTTCGACTGGGATGGTATCCAGAAAGCCATCGAAAAGAACCAGAAGAAGGGGCGCTTCGTCGCCGGTGGGTCGACCATCAGCCAGCAACTGGCCAAGAATCTCTTCCTGACGCCGACCAAGTCCTACTTCCGCAAGGTCGAGGAAGCGATCATCACGCTGATGCTGGAAACGCTGTGGAGCAAGCGGCGCATCTTCGAGGTCTATCTGAACGTGATCGAGTGGGGTAACGGCGTGTTCGGCGCCGAAGCGGCAGCCCGTCACTATTACGGCATCAGTGCGGCCCAGCTCGGGCCGGAGCAGGCAGCGCGACTGGCGGGGATGGTGCCCAATCCACGCTACTACGATCGCAATCGGAATGCGCCCGGACTGGGCCGCAAGGCAGCGATCATTCAAGGGCGCATGCCGGCGGCCGAGCTGCCGTAAACGACGCCCCGGATTGGGGAAATCCACAAGCCAATTAGTGCCGCCGGGCGCACTGGCGCGGTGCTAAAATGACGCACCTTTTGCCGCACTGCACCATGAGCGAAGACACCCAGCTGACCGACACCGAAGACTTGCAGGAGCGCCTCGCCGAGGTGCAGACCCTGCTCGCCCGGCACAAGCTGGTGGAGGAATTGGTGCACCGTCAGGAAGGTCCGCGCCACGATCTGGTCGAGGAGGTGGTGCACAAGCAGCACCTGCACGAATTGCGCGACAAGCTGGACCCGATGCACCCGGCCGACATTGCCTACGTGCTGGAGGCGCTGCCGCCCGACGAACGTCTGATTGTCTGGGGCCTGGTCAATCCGGAGCTCGAAGGCGAGGTCCTGCTCGAAGTCTCGGATGCGGTCCGCGAAAGCCTGATCGACTCGATGGAGCGCACCGAGCTGGTCGCTGCTGCCGAAACGCTCGACGCCGACGAACTGGCCGACCTCGCGCCCGACCTACCGCAAGGGGTTATCGACGACGTTTTCCGCGGCCTGTCGGTCGAGGAGCGCGAGCAACTGCGCGCCGCGATGTCCTATCCGGAAGATTCGGTCGGCTCGATCATGGACTTCGAGATGGTGACCGTCCGCGAGGACGTGACGCTCGAAGTCGTGCTGCGTTACCTGCGCCGTTTCGAGGAACTGCCCGACCATACCGACCAGCTGTTCGTGGTCGATCGCGACGAGAGGCTGAAGGGCGTGCTGCCGCTCAACATCCTGCTGGTCAATGAAGTCGAGGTCGAAGTCGGTACGCTGATGCAGACCGATTTTGTCGAACTGGAGCCGGACGACCTGGCCGACGATGCGGCCAAGGCCTTCGAACGCTATGACCTGGTGTCGGCGCCGGTGGTCGATCCGGACGGCCGGCTGCTCGGCCGCGTCACGGTTAACGACGTGGTCGACTACATTCGTGAAGAAGCCGAGCACGAACAACTGGCCCAGGCCGGTCTGAAGGAAGAAGAAGATATCTTCGCTTCGGTTTGGGATTCGGTGAAGAACCGCTGGTCGTGGCTGGCCGTTAACCTGGTCACTGCCTTCATTGCTTCGCGCGTCATTGGCGCGTTCGAGGATTCCATCGAGAAGCTGGTCGCGCTGGCCGCCTTGATGCCCATCGTGGCCGGCATTGGCGGCAACTCGGGCAACCAGACCATCACCATGATCGTGCGCGCCATTGCCATGGGCCAGGTGCAGCCCGACGCCATGCGTCGCCTGCTGCGCAAGGAGATGGGGGTGGCGTCGATCAATGGCCTGATCTGGGGCGGCTTGCTCGGGCTGGCCGCCTGGTGGCTTTACGGCAGCATTCAGCTCGGCCTGGTGATGACGGCGGCGATGACGCTGAACCTCTTGCTGGCGGCGACCGCGGGCGTCGGCATTCCCTTGCTGCGCCAGAAGTTCGGCG
>JAYRUZ010000268.1:0-2700 GCA_041918795.1 Azonexus sp.
AGCGAGACGTCGAGCTCCGGGAATTCCTTGGCAGCGAGCTCGGAGGCGGAATAAACCGAGGCGCCGGCTTCGGAGACGACGATTTTCTGCAGGCGCGCTTCCGGGTATTTCTTCATGACGTCCTGCACCAACTTGTCGGTTTCGCGGCTGGCCGTGCCGTTGCCGATGGCGACCAGCGACACGCCGTGCTGGCTGGCCAGGCGGGCGATGCTATGGATGGAGCCGGCCCAGTCGCAGCGCGGCTCGTGCGGGTAGATGGTTTCGGTGGCGAGCAGCTTGCCGGTGGCGTCGACGACGGCGATCTTGCAGCCGGTGCGGATGCCGGGGTCGATGCCCATGGTCACGTGCTGACCAGCCGGCGCGGCGAGCAGCAGGTCTTTCAGGTTGCGGCCGAAAACGCGGATGGCTTCTTCTTCGGCACGCTCGCGCAGCTCGTTCATCAGCTCCAGTTCGAGGTGGGTATAAACCTTGACCTTCCAGGTCCAGCGCACGGTGTCCTGCAACCACTTGTCGGCCGGGCGGCCCTGCGCCTTGATGCCGAACTTGCTGGCGATGCGCATTTCGCAAGGGTTGGGGCCGGGCTTGAGGTTCTCTTCGTCGAGTTCGGAGTCGAGCACCAGCGTCACCGACAGCACGCCTTCGTTGCGGCCACGCAAGAGCGCCAGGGCGCGGTGCGACGGCATGTCGGCGATGGCTTCGGCGAAATCGAACCAGTCGCGGAACTTGGCGCCTTCGGTTTCCTTGCCTTCGACCACCTGCGAGCGGACCAGGCCATGCTCATTCAGGTATTCGCGCAAATTGCGCAGCAGATCGGCATCCTCGGCGAACTTTTCCATCAGGATCTGACGGGCACCGTCGAGCACCGCCTTGGTGTCGGCGAAGCCAGCCTCGGCATTGAGATATTTCTCGGCTTCTTCGTCCGGCGTCAGTTCGGGATTTTCCAGCAAGGCCAGCGCCAGCGGCTCGATGCCGGCTTCGCGGGCGATCTGGGCCTTGGTGCGGCGCTTCTGCTTGTAGGGCAGATAGAGGTCTTCCAGGCGCTGCTTGGTCTCGGCGTCGTCGATTTCGGCCTTCAGTTCCGGCGTCAGCTTGCCTTGCTCGTCGATGCTGGCGAGGATGGCGGCGCGGCGATCTTCCAGTTCGCGCAGGTAGCCGAGGCGCTCTTCCAGAGTGCGTAGCTGGGTGTCGTCCAGCCCGTCGGTCGCTTCCTTGCGGTAGCGGGCGATAAAGGGCACGGTGGCGCCTTCGTCGAGCAGGGCGATGGCGGCGATGACCTGACCAGGACGGACATTGAGTTCGACGGCGATGCGGTGTTCGATCGGAGCAAGCATGGATGCGACGGACGACAAAAAAGGGCGTGCACTATGCGCAATCCGGCTGGAAATTACAACCGGCCATGGTGTACGATGGCGGGCAAACTTATTCCATGCGAGAGGAGCGATTGATGAAGTTCGACACCTATTTGTTCGGTAGCATCGAGATCAGCCCGGAAAAGATCATTTCCTTCCCGAAAGGCCTGGTTGGCTTCGAGCAATGCACGCGCTTCATCCTGGCTCACGAGGCAGTCGGCGATCAACCGGCCAGCTATACCCTGCAGTCGCTGGATGAGCCCGCGCTGGCCTTGCAGATCGTCGATCCGTCGACGCTGGGCTTCAACTATGAACTGAATCTGACCGAAGACGAGAATGCCTTGCTCGGTTCGCCGGCTCAGGACGATGTCGCCGTGATGCAGGTACTGTTCAAGCAGGAGGAGGGCGGCAAGGTAACGATTACGCCGAGCCTGCGTGCACCACTGGTGATCAATACCAAGGCCCGGGTCGGCCTGCAGAAGGTGATGGAAACACTGCGTTCGAACATCACCTTGTCGAACCTTTCGAGCGCGCTCTAAGGCGGGCTGACCGATCAGAAAAGCGGGGCTGCGGCCCCGTTTTTGCGTTTACAGCACTTCCAGTTTGTCGCGGTAGCGTGCGGCGTTAGCGACGTAGTGCTCGGCGGATTTCTTCAGCTTGGCGACATCCTCGTCGGACAGCTCGCGTACCACCTTGCCCGGCGAGCCGACGATCAGCACCTTGTCGGGAAAGACCTTGCCTTCCGGAATCAGCGTGTTGGCGCCGACGATGCAGCCCTTGCCGATGACGGCGCGATTCAGAACAACCGAGCCGATGCCGATCAGGCTGCCGTCGCCGACGATGCAGCCGTGCAGCATGACCAGATGGCCGACCGTGACGTCGTTGCCGATGCGCATGGGGACGCCCTCATCGGTGTGCAGTACCGAGCCGTCCTGGATGTTGGTGTTGTCGCCGATATGAATCGGGTCGTTGTCGCCACGCAGCGTGGCGTTCCACCAGATCGAGCTGTTCCTGCCCAGGCGGACGTCGCCGATCACGGTAGCGTTGGGGGCGACCCAGGCGTTGTCGCCGACTTGCGGGGTTTTGTCGCCGAGTTTGAAGAGAGGCATGAGCTTTCCTTGCAATTTTGGTTTTTGCCTATTTTGGCATGTGCACCGCAGCAGTGATAGCCTTGGCGCCTGACTGGGTGCAGAGCGGGGCAATCACGTCATTCCGGAAGGTTTTTCCATGAATTTTCGTCAAATCAAATCGTGGCAATGGGGCTTGATTGTCTTGGTGCTGTTGGTCGCGCTCGACTGGGCCATTCAGCGTCCGGATGCACGCACGCGTGAGCTCAACGCCATCATCGCCC
>JAYRUZ010000269.1:0-2695 GCA_041918795.1 Azonexus sp.
GGAGACCATTCATCTGACCCTGGCTTTCATCGGAGAGGTGCCGAGCGAGCGTCTGCCCCGCCTGATTGAGGTGCTGGAAAAGGTTGCGGCAGCGCCCTTCGAATTGCGTGTGGACCGTCTCGGCTATTGGCGGCACAACCGACTGTTCTGGGCAGGCTGCAGCGATATCCAGCAGCCCTTGCTGGCGCTCGTCGCCAGCATCAAGCATGAACTTGGCAGCAATGGCTTTGCCGTTGGCCGGCCAAACGAGGCCTTTGTTCCGCACCTGACTTTGGTAAGAAAGTTGCCGCATCCGAATCTCCCTGACATGACTGAGCAGTTGCCCGAAGCGCAAAGCATTTCGTGGTGGTGCCGTCATTTCGTTCTGGTGGAATCCGCGCTGTCGTCGGCCGGTTCGAGCTATCGCCAGTTGGCAGTGTTCCGTATTGATTCTTAAGCAATTTCTCTGCCTAAAATCGGCCAATGTGCATGGCTATGAAATTTCTTTAGTTTTAACCTAAAGTAAATAGCCTAACTGTCGGTATTTATAGAAATTCGACAACGTGTTACAAAGCCCAAAGTAGACACATTGTTACAATTTTCGCGGTGGCACGACCGGGGGTGGCGTGGAGCAATTCCGACAATCCGACAATATGGCGCTGTTGCGTGTCCTGCTCATCGAGGCAAACGATCGGGATGCGCAGCGTCTGCTCGAAGCCTTGCGTAGCGGCGGGCATGTCGTCTATTCGCGGCGGGCGGCCACACACGACGAAGTTGCCGAAGTGCTGCGGGCCGAAAAATGGGACGTCATCCTGCTGGGTTCGGCGCTGGCCGATTTGCCGGCGGCCGACGCAGTCGATCTGATCCAGGAACTGGCCGCCGATGTTCCGGTCGTCCTGACGGTGGAGCGGGGCAGTAAGACATTCCCGCTGGAACTGCTCGAGGCCGGCGTCAACGATTTCGTCTTCAAGAGCAATCCGACACGCCTGCTCGCGGTGATCGAGCGTGAGTGCACTCGTGTGCGCCTGCATCATCAAGCCGGACTGGCCGAAGCGGGCGCCGAGCCGAAAAAAAGAGGGGATCTCGGGCAAGCCCGGTTTTTCCAGCTGGCGACCAATACGCCGGAGTGTTACTGGCTGCTCGACGCCAAGACGCAGCGTGTGACTTACGTGAACAAGGCCTACGAACAGATTTGGGGACGTTATGTCGAGGCCTTGTATGCGGACAATCAAGACTGGTTGCGCTACCTGCATGACGATGATCGCGAGGCCTTTGCCCAGGCCCTGAAGGAGCACCGCCTGGGCGGAATGGACATGCGGATACGCGTACAGCGGCCGGGCGACAGCCTGCGCTGGCTGCATGTCAGGAATTTCCCGGTGCGCGACGAGGAAGGCAAGATCATCAGCGTTGGCGGCGTGGCGAGCGATGTGACCAGCCAGGTGGCGGAGCATTGGAAGATTCCATACTTCGCGCATTACGACGCGTTGACTGCGTTGCCCAACCAGATGATGTTCTACGACCGGGCGCGGCAGTTGATCGCGCTGGCCAAGCGCAAGCGCATTCCGCTCGGCTTGATGCTGGTCGATATCGACCGTTTCCGTGAAGTTAACCAGACGCTGGGTCACATCTCGGGCGACGAGATGTTGCGTCAGGTGGCGGGGCGTTTGTCGGGTTCCTTGCGCGAGTCCGACATGCTTGGGCGCCTGGGGGGGGATGTGTTTGCCATCCTGCTGCCCGATGTGGCCAACCAGGAGCAGGCCGGCATCGTGGCGCGACGCATCGTCGACACGCTGATCATGCCGATCCGTGTCGAAGGCCACGATGTCTTCGCCACGGCCAGTGTCGGTATCGCCTTTTTCCCGCGCGATGGCCAGGATGCGCACGAGCTGGTCTCGAATGCCGAGATCGCGGTGGCCAATGCCAAGGAGCATGGGCGCAACAACTACCTGGCCTATTCGGCCGACATGCACAATGGCATCCGGGAGCGCTTGATCCTCGAAACCGACCTGCGCAATGCGGCACTGCACAACGAGTTCGTTCTCTATTACCAGCCCAAGGCCAGTTGCGCCAACGGCCACATCACCGGCGCCGAGGCGCTGCTGCGCTGGAACAGTCCGCGTCGCGGGATCGTATCGCCGGATCAGTTCATCCCGCTGCTCGAAGAAACCGGCCTCATCGTCACGGTCGGCCGCTGGGTGCTGGAAGAGGCCTGTCGCCAATTGAAGCAATGGCAGGCTGAAGGTCTCGACCTGCCGAGCGTTTCGGTCAATCTTTCGGCGCGCCAGCTGCAGTCGGACAGCCTGCTCAAGGATATCGCCGATATTCTCGGCAAAAGCGAACTGCCGCCGCATTGTCTCGATCTCGAAATCACCGAGAGCATGCTGATGCAGAATGCCGATACGGCCGTGCGCACGCTGACCGCACTCAAAAACATGGGGGTGACGATTTCGCTCGATGACTTCGGCACCGGTTATTCAAGCCTGGCCTACCTGAAGCGCTTCCCGATCGATGCGGTCAAGGTCGATCGCTCCTTCGTGCGGGATATCACGGCCGATTCGGACGATGCCTCGATCACCCGCGCGGTGATTACCATGGCGCATCACCTGAAGCTGAAGGTGGTGGCCGAAGGCGTTGAAACGGCGGCGCAGTTGGCGCTGCTGATTTCGCACCAGTGCGACGTCATCCAGGGCTATTTCTTCTCGCGGCCCCTGGCCGC
>JAYRUZ010000270.1:0-2691 GCA_041918795.1 Azonexus sp.
CCGACCCGCGCCGTCTCGGCGGCCAGCGTGCGCTCGGCTGCAATCAGGTCCGGGCGCTGGCGCAAGACGTCGGCCGGAATGCCCGTCGCCACCGCTGCCGGCACCGCCGGTAGCGGACGCACCTCGGACAGGCGGGAGTTCAGGGCGCCGGGTGCCTGGCCGGTCAGCACGGCCAGGCGGTTTTTCGCTTCGACCAGGCCGATCTCCAGATCGGGAATGCTGGCCCGCGTCTGTTCAAGATTGGTCCGCGCCTGCTCGACATCGCTGGCGCTGGCCAGGCCGGCCTGGTAACGCCACTCGGTAATCTGCCGCGTCTCGCCCTGGCTATCCAGGTTGGCGCGGGCGATCTGCAGGCGTTGTTGATAGGAACGCAACTCGGCATAGTTTTCGACCACTTCGGCCACCAGCGAGACGCGCGCATTGTCCAGATCGGCCTGACTGGCCGCCAGATCGGCCGTCGCTGCCTCGACCGCACGGCGCGTACCGCCAAACAGGTCAATCTCCCAGGCGGCATCGAAGCCGGCGTCATACAGCGTGCGTTCGCTGCCGGCGCCGACCGTGCGGGCGGATTTGCTGCGGGCCGGATTTGCCGAAGCGCTCAGGGTCGGAAAATAATCCCCGATCGCCTGCCGGCGACTCGCCCGCGCCTGGCGTAGCCTGGCCTGCGCCAGGCGCAGATCGGTGCTGCCGGCCAGTGCCTCGTCGATCAGGGCGTTCAAGGTGGCATCGTCGAAGCGACGCCACCATTGTGCCAACTCCTGCCGGCTTGCCGACTGTGGCTGCGTTTCAGTGGAGGCGGCGTACCAGCCAGCCGGCAGTTTCAGGCTGGGCAGCGTGTAATCCGGCCCGACCGAAGGCAGGAGCGAACAGCCGCCAAGCAGTGCCAAACTCAGCGCCACCGCTACGGCACGGGATGGCGAAAAGGTGCGGAAAAGTCTCATGGCCACCATTTTCCCGGGCAGCCATGTCAGGCGATGTCAGACAACTGTAAATCTTCGTAAATGCATTGTCCGGGGCGACTGCTGCGGTGCACGGGCCAAAATGGCAAAAAAGCTGCCGGGGCAGCTTTTTGCGGCGCGCGAGGATCACGGGCGTGGCGGCGGCCGTCGATCGTCACCGGCACCGCACGGCGCTGCCTCACGCTCGGCTAGCCCGGGCGGGCCTTTCGGCGGCAGTGGGCGATCCGCCAATTGCCGCCGCTGCTCGGGCGTCAGCACCTCGTAGGCCTGGCGTTCGAGCCGGACCCGGGCCAGTTGCAACTCGCCCTGCGCCCGGACAATGCCATCCACCAGAGCTTTGGCCTTCGCCTCGCTGTAATCCGCCGATCGCACCAGGATGCGCAGCTCGGCTTCGGCCTTCTGCCAGCTCTTCGTTCGCTGGCGCATGCTCGGCAGCTGGGCGTGCGCCAGCTCGAACAGCCGGTCGCGTTGCGCTTCGCTCAACTCGACCCCGCGCAGAAAGGACGGCAGCATCTCGCCAGGTCCGCCCGGGCCGTGGCCAGCCCCCATCGCTTGGCCGGGCATGGCCGGGATCTCACTCCGCATCCCAGGCGGCCCGCCGCCGTCGCGCCTTGGCGGCTCCGCCCAGGCGGCGCAACAGGCCAAGAGCACGCCATAGATCAAACCCAGGGCAAAACGCCGAGCATGCGATCTCGCGATCATGTCCATCCCTTCCGCTAACAAGATGGCCCATTGTGTCCGGCGCCCGGGTTAACCGCCGTTAAGTGGCGGCAAAGGCGTGTAAAACGGCGCGATGAAAAGAAAATGGCCGGCGAACCGGCCATTTCGATCACGCCAGGGCGAATCAGACCTTGTGATAAATCTCGGCACCGGTCTTGACGAATTCGACCGCCTTGGTCTCCATGCCCTTCTCCAGCGCATCGGCTTCGTTCAGCCCCTGCTGCGCGGCGAAATCGCGCACATCCTGGGTGATTTTCATCGAGCAGAAATGCGGGCCGCACATGGAGCAGAAGTGGGCGACCTTGGCCGATTCCTTGGGCAGGGTTTCGTCGTGGAATTCGCGCGCCTTGTCCGGATCGAGACCAAGGTTGAACTGGTCGTCCCAGCGGAACTCGTAGCGCGCCTTGGACAACGCGTTGTCGCGAATCTGCGCACCGGGATGGCCCTTGGCCAGGTCGGCGGCGTGCGCGGCGAGCTTGTAGGTGATGATGCCTTCCTTGACGTCATCCTTGTCCGGCAAACCGAGGTGTTCCTTGGGCGTCACGTAGCACAGCATGGCGGTGCCGTACCAGCCGATCATGGCGGCGCCGATGCCGCTGGTGATGTGGTCGTAGCCCGGCGCGATGTCGGTGGTCAAGGGGCCGAGCGTGTAGAACGGGGCTTCCTTGCAGTATTCGAGCTGCAGGTCCATGTTCTCCTTGATCAGGTGCATCGGCACGTGACCCGGACCTTCGATGATGGTCTGCACGTCGTGCTTCCAGGCAATCTCGGTCAGCTCGCCCAGGGTCTTCAATTCGCCCAGCTGCGCTTCGTCGTTGGCGTCGTAGATTGAGCCGGGACGCAGGCCGTCGCCGAGGCTGAAGGCGACGTCGTAGGCCTTCATGATTTCGCAGATTTCCTCGAAATGCGTGTAGAGGAAGCTTTCCTTGTGATGCGCCAGGCACCACTTGGCCATGATCGAGCCGCCGCGGCTGACGATGCCGGTCATGCGGTTGGCGGTCATCGGGATGTA
>JAYRUZ010000271.1:0-2674 GCA_041918795.1 Azonexus sp.
CACAACAGTCCGGCTTCGTGGCGGTACGCATGGGGCCGCGCGTGTTGCGCACGGAAACGGCGGGCCTGGCTGCCCTGGCAGTTTTGCAGGCCTTGTGGGGTGATTTCAGGGGGTAAGGGAGGCACTATCATGTTCGAATCGGCGGAACTGGGTCACAAGATCGACAAGGCGACGTTCAAGCGCGAAGTCCCGAAGCTGCGCGCCGAGTTGCTCGACGTGCAGTACGACGTGCTGCAGAAGAAGGAATTCCCGGTCGTCATCCTGATCAGCGGGGTCGACGGCAGCGGCAAGGGCGAGACCATCAACCTGCTCTACTCGTGGATGGACCCGCGCCACATCTCGACGCTGGCCTTTTCAGCGCCGAGCGACGAGGAAACCTCGCGTCCCTACATGTGGCGTTACTGGCGTGCCCTGCCGCCCAGGGGCAAGGTCGGCATCTTTGCCGGCTCCTGGTATTCGCAGCCGATCACCGACCGGATCAACGGCGACATGCGCCGCTCCGAGATGGATGAGCGCCTGGACGACATCAACCGTTTCGAGGCCATGCTGGTCAATGAAGGTGCCCTGGTCCTGAAGTTCTGGTTCCACTTGTCCAAGGAGGGGCAGAAGACCCGCCTGAAGGCGCTGGAAAAAGACCCGCGCACCGCCTGGCGGGTGACCAAGGAAAGCTACGACCGCCTGAAGACCTACGGCAAGCTGCAGGAAGTGGCCGGTCACGTCCTGCGCGTGACCAATACCGCCCATGCGCCGTGGATCATCGTCGAAGGGACGGATGACGAATACCGTTCGTTGACCGTCGGCCGCATCGTGCTCGAGGCGATGAAACGTCGCCTGAACCAGGAAGGCCTGCAGCGCGTGCCGGTGGCGCCGCCCATCGTGCATCCGATCGATGAAAAGAATGTTCTCAGCGAACTCGACCTGACGCAGAAGCTGGACAAGAAGACTTACGAGCGCGAGCTGGCGAAATACCAGGCGCGCCTGTCGGAACTGGTGCGCGACCCGCGCTTCCACGAGAAGCGTTCGCTGGTGCTGGTCTTCGAAGGCTCCGATGCGGCCGGCAAGGGCGGCAGCATCCGCCGTGTCGCTGCGTCGATGGATGCGCGGCAGTACCAGATCGTGCCGATTGCCGCGCCGACCGAGGAGGAGCGCGTTCAGCCCTATCTCTGGCGTTTCTGGCGCCATCTGCCGCGGACCGGGCGGGCGGCCATTTTCGACCGCTCGTGGTACGGGCGCGTGCTGGTCGAGCGGGTCGAGGGCTTCTGTGCCGAGGCCGACTGGCTGCGCGCCTATGCCGAAATCAACGATTTTGAGCACCAACTGGTCGATGCCGGGGCAGTGGTCGTCAAGTTCTGGTTGCAGATCAGCGCCGACGAGCAGTTGCGCCGCTTCCAGGAGCGCCAGGACACCGAGTTCAAGCGCTTCAAGATTACCGACGAAGACTGGCGCAACCGCGAAAAGTGGGATGATTACGTTTCGGCCGTGTGCGACATGGTCGACCGGACCTCGACCGGGCTGGCGCCCTGGACGCTGGTCGAGGCCAACGACAAGAATTTTGCCCGGGTGAAGGTGCTGAAAACCCTCTGCGAACGCCTGGAACTGGCATTGAAGGACGAAGGGAAATACACGGAAAAATGAGCGAAACCCCCTACGACGAGCATTTCGTTTCCTGGTTCCGGGCGGTTACGCCCTACATCAACGCCTTTCGCGGCCGTACCTTCGTCATCGCCTTCGGCGGCAAGGCCGTGCAGAGCGAGTTCGCCAAGACGCTGGCCTATGACGTGAACCTGCTGGTCAGCCTGGGCATTCGCCTGGTGCTGGTGCATGGCGCACGGCCGCAGATCGAGGAGGAACTTGCCGAGAAGAACCTCGAATCGAAATACCACCGCGGTTACCGTGTGACCGATGCGGCAGCGCTCGACTGCGTGCTCGATGCGGTCGGCAGCGTCTATCTCGAAATCGAGGCCATGCTGTCGCAGGGTCTGCCGAACACGCCAATGGCCAACAGCCGTATCCGGGTGATCGGCGGCAACTTCATCACCGGCCAGCCGATCGGCGTGCTCGACGGCGTCGACATGCAATACGCCGGCAAGGTGCGCAAGGTGGATAGCGAGGGCATCAACGCCCAACTCGGCCTCGGCAACATCGTGCTGCTCAACTGCGAAGGGCCGTCGCCGACCGGCGAAATCTTCAACCTGCAGATGGAAGAGGCGGCCGAAGCCGTCGCTGCCGCGCTCAAGGCCGACAAGCTGGTTTATTTGACCGACAGCACCGGCGTCACCGACAAGGATGGCGAACTGATCGACGCCATGACGGCCGATGAAGTCGATAGCCTGCTCGATGGCGGCAAGTGGCTGAGTACGGACATGCGCCGTTACCTGCCGTGCTCGGTGCGAGCGACGCGGGCCGGCGTCGGCCGCGTGCACCTGATCGGCTACGAGCAGGACGGTGCGCTGCTGCGTGAATTGTTCACGCACGACGGCGTCGGCACCGTAGTCACGCGCGAATCGCTGGAAAACATCCGCGAAGCCAAGCCGGACGACATCGCCGCGCTGATCGCCCTGATCGAGCCGATGGAGCAGGAAGGCATCCTGGTGCACCGGCCACGCGAGCTGCTCGAACGCGAAATCGACCACTTCTCGATCATGCTGCACGACGGCATCATCGTCGGCTGCGC
>JAYRUZ010000272.1:0-2659 GCA_041918795.1 Azonexus sp.
GTGCCGGCGATGGGTGTGACGATGGCCAGGTCGTCGCCAGCCAGACGGTTGAGCAGTGACGATTTACCGACGTTCGGCTGGCCGACCAGGACGACGTGCAGGCCGGATTGCAGCAGTTTGCCCTGCCCGGCGCGGTCGAAAATTTCGGCCAGTTTCAGTTGCAGTTTTTCCAGCCGGCCGAAGGCATTGGCCGCCTGCAGGAAGTCGATGTCTTCCTCGGGAAAATCGAGCGTCGCTTCGACCAGCATGCGCAGATTGATCAGTTCGTCGTTCAATTCGCCGATGGCGCGCGAAAACTCGCCTTGCAGCGAACGTACCGCCGAACGTGCGGCGCTGGTCGTGGCGGCGTCGATCAGGTCGGCGACGGCCTCGGCCTGGGCCAGGTCCATCTTGCCGTTCAAGAAGGCGCGGCGGCTGAATTCGCCGGGTTCGGCCAGGCGGGCGCCGAGGTCGAGGCAACGGGCCAGCAGCATTTGCATGACGACCGGGCCGCCATGGCCCTGCAACTCGATGACGTCTTCGCCGGTAAAGGAATTCGGGCCGGGGAAAAACAGCAGAATTCCGCTGTCCACCGCAGCACCCTGGGCATCCTTGAAGTCGGCCAGGGTGGCGTAGCGGGGTTTCGGCGTCTTGCCGGTCAGTGCAAAAGCAAAGGGCAGCAAATTGCTGCCCGAGATGCGGATGACGCCGACACCACCGCGGCCGGGGGCCGTGGCGATGGCGGCGATGGTGTCCTGTTTCACACCTTAGGCTTTCGCATCGTTGGCAGCCTTGCCGCCAGCTTCGATCATGCGGGTGATCTGCCACTGCTGGGCAATGGACAGCACGTTGTTCACGACCCAGTAGAGGACCAGACCGGCCGGGAACCAGAAGAACATCACACCGAAGATCAGCGGCATCATCATCATGACCTTGGCCTGGATCGGATCCGGCGGCGTCGGGTTCAGCTTGGTCTGGATGAACATCGAGACCATCATGATGACCGGCAGGATGAAGTAGGGGTCGGCCGAGGCCAAGTCCTTGATCCACAGGATCCACGGTGCGTCACGCATTTCGACGGCGCCGAGCAGCACCCAGTAGAGAGCGATGAAGACCGGAATCTGCACCAGGATCGGCAGGCAGCCGCCGAGCGGGTTGATCTTCTCGGTCTGGTACAGCTTCATCATTTCCTGGTTCAGACGCTGCTTGTCATCGGCGTAGCGTTCCTTCAACTGCATCAGGCGCGGCGTGACGGTGCGCATCTTGGCCATCGACTTGTAGGAAGCGGCGGACAGCGGGAAGAACACGGCCTTGATGGCGATGGTCAGCACGACGATGGCCCAGCCCCAGTTGCCAACCAGCGAATGGATGGCTTGCAGGGCCCAGAAGATCGGCGCGGCGACCACGGTCAGCCAGCCGTAATCGACGACCAGATCGAGTCCGGTGGCAATCTGCTTGAGGGCGGATTGTTCCTGCGGACCGGCATACAGCGTGACGGCGGTTTCGGCCTTGGCACCCGGGGCGATCTCGGCGACCGGAACGATCAGGCCGGCCTGGAAGACATTGCCGCCTTCGAGCTTGCGCATGTAGTACTCGCGCTGGGTCTTCTCCTGCGGTACCCAGGCGGCGACGAAATAGTGCTGGACCACGGCCAGCCAGCCGTTGTCGGAGGTCTTGGCGAATTTGGCCTTGTTGTCGGCGACAGCGCTGAATTCAATCTTCTGATACTTCTCGGCTTCGGTGTATACCGCAGGGCCGGTGAAGGTCGACACCATCTTGGTTTCGCCGGCCGGCTTGATGTCGTCACGCTGCAACTGGAAGTAGGCATGCGGGGCGACGGCCTTGTCGCTGCCGTTAGTAATTTCCCAGGTAACGTCGACCACATAGGAGCCGCGCTTGAAGGTCAATACCTTGGCGATCTTGACACCATTGGCGGTGGCTGCTTCCAGGCGAACCTTCAGTTCGGTGGCGCCGTCGGCCAGCTCGGTCGGACCGACAACTCGCTTGAAGATGCTGCGATGGGTCGGCAGGCCTTCGCCGATCAGACCACTCTGGGCAACATATTTGTGCAGGTCGTCGAACAGGACGAAGGTCTTTTCCTTGTCCTCGTGATCCTTGTATTTGAGCAGTTCCAGCTTGACCAGATCGCCGCCCTGGGAAGACACGGTGGCCTTGACCAGATCGGTGGTGATGGTGAAGTTTTCGGCACTGGCGACGACCGGAACGTCAGCGCTCGGCGTAGCTGTGGCAGCGCCGGCCTGCAGGTTGGCCGAAGGCTTCGGCGCATCGGCACCGACAGCGGCAACAGCAGGCGCGCCAGCCACCGGCTGCGGTTGGTTGTGCTTCTGCCAGTTCTCCCACAGCATGAAGCTGGAGAAGGTGAAGATCATTACCAGGACAAGGCGTCGAGTATCCATGAACGGCCTACAAAAATAATCGTCAATCAGGGTACGGGATCATACCCGCCTGGATGCCAGGGGTGACAGCGGCAAATGCGTTTGACGCCGAGCCAGCCGCCCTTCAGGGCACCATGTTTCTGTACTGCCTCCACCGTGTATTCCGAACAACTGGGGAAATAACGGCAGCGTCGCCCGAGAAAGGGACTGATCGCATATTGGTAGATGCGGACCAATCCTATCAACAGGCTTTTCATTTCTCCTCCCGCCTTGGCTTCGGCCGC
>JAYRUZ010000273.1:0-2649 GCA_041918795.1 Azonexus sp.
CGTAGATGCGCGCCTTGCTGGCGACGGCAGAAAGCAATTGCAGGAAGTTGAGAGCGCTGCGCTCGGCGGTGAGCAGGGCGCGACCGTTGCCGGCAATTTCGCACAGCAGCTGGTTGGCGGCGATGCGTTCGCCGTCGACGGCGTGCCAGGTCACTTTGGCGCTCGGGTCGAGGCGGGCAACACAGGCATCGAACCAGGCCGTTCCGCACAGCACGCCGGACTCGCGGCAGATCACCGTCGCCTTGACCGAACGATCGCCGGGAACGAGGCTGGCCGTCAGGTCACCGGCGCCGACATCCTCGGTCAGGGCAGCATCGACGTTGCGGGAGATTTCGGCGGCAAGAGGATAGTCGAATTCGATGGACATGGCGTTCGGCAAGCGGCTGGCGAAAATCGCTATTGTACCTGCTTGGGTCGGCCGTTTCCGCTGTCTGGCGGTTCTTCAGGTCACCGGGCGGCGACGAATCCGCCCATGCCCAACCATTCGTTGAATAGCTGACGTGCCGCATTGACGACTTCGCCGGCGGTCAAGCCGACCGGGCCGATGCCTTGAGCGACCAGGCGGTCGGCGGCCGCTCCGTGCAGATGAACACCGGCAAGCAGGGCTTCCTCAGCGGGCCAGCCCTGGGCGAGCAGGGCGGCGATCAGGCCGGTCAGCACGTCGCCCATGCCTGCACTGGCCATGCCGGGGTTGCCAGAAGTGTTGATCCACCACCGGCCGCTGACCGAGGCGACGACGGTGCCGCAGCCCTTCAGCGCCACATGGCTGCGATAACGCCGGGCCAGTTCCTTGGCGCTGCCGATACGGTCGCACTGAACATCGCCGAGCGAAACCCCGAGCAGGCGCGCAGCCTCAGCAGGATGCGGGGTCAGGAGGGTGGCTGCATTCCGTTTTCCAGCTTGGCTTTGCAGTTCCGGACTGCCGGCCAGGATGTTCAAGGCATCGGCATCGAGCACGATGGGGGCTGCTGATTTCAGGCTTTGTTCGACCACGCGGCGGGCTTCGTCGCTGGTGCCGAGGCCGGGGCCGCAGGCGAGGGCATCGAGTTCTGTTTGCAGCAGGGCATCGGCGCTGCGCAGCATCAGTTCCGCTTGCAAGGGATCGACCGGCGGTGCCGTCGGATCAAGCAGTCCCAGATAGACGCGGCCAGCCCCCAGCCTGAGCGCAGCGCGACCGGCCAGCAACGCCGCACCGAGCATCGAGCGGTTGCCGCCCAGAATGCCGGCATTGCCGAAGCTGCCCTTGTGCGAATTGCGTGCTCGGGGTTTCAGATAGGACCGGAAGGCTTGTGTCGTGACAATGGCACCATCGGCCGCTTGCGCCGTGACGATGCCAAGGTCGGCAATGCTGATCTGGCCGCAATGATCGGAGCCATCTGCGGTGTACAGGCCCGGTTTGGCAGAAATGAAGGTGACGGTGTGGCTGGCCCGGATACAGGGAGTGAAGGCAGTGCCGCTGTCGGCATTGAGGCCGGAGGGGCAGTCGAGGGCGAGAAGCGGGCAGGCATCGCGTTCTGCCAAGCGGTTAGCGGCACCGATCCATTCGGCGTAGCGGCCTTCCGGGGCGCGGGTCAGTCCAATGCCGAACAAGCCGTCGACGATCAGCCCCCAATGCTGGTCATCGGGAATGTGATCGATCGTCGTGCCGCCGGCTTCGGCAAAATGCCGGTAGGCCGCTGCCGCGTCTTTCGGCAAGCGCGCCGGGTCGCCGGCAAAGACGACCGCTACCAGGAAGAAACGCTCGCGTAACAGGCGGGCGGCTTCGAAGGCATCGCCACCGTTGTTGCCGGGGCCGGCCAGGATCAGGATCGGCCGGTTGCGGTCGGTTGCCAGTTCGCCGGCAAGATCCGCGGCAGCGAGGCCGGCCCGCTGCATCAAGGGCTGCTCGGCAAATTCGGCCTCGATCGAGCGTAGCGAGGACGACAGGAAGAGTTCGGTCGGTTTGCTCATGACCATTGGATTCTAGCGCGTCATGCTATGGACGGGGACGACGATGTTTCAGAATCAGGGCAAACAACTCTTCCGGATCAATCGGCTTGGAAATGTGCGCGACCATGCCCGAGGCAGCGCAGGCTTCGCGCTCTTCCGGCAGGGCATGGGCGGTTTGCCCGATGATCGGCAGGGTCGGGTCCAGCCGCTGTAGTTCGCACGAAGCCTCGTGGCCGTTCATGACCGGCATCTGGATATCCATCAGCACGATGTCGAAGGCATCCGTGCCCAGCGTTCTGACTGCATCCACCGCAGCGCGGCCGTCACCGACGATATGTGGGCTCGCACCGACATCGCTCAGGAGTTCCTGCATGATGTGCTGGTTGATGTCGATATCTTCGGCGACCAGTACCCGAATGCCGGCCAGCGGTTTGTCGCAGTCGGGAATGCTCGGCTCGGAAGTCGATGTTTCGGGGGGCGCTGCATCGACGGCAATGAAGGGAAGGCGGACTTCGAAACAACTCCCGACATCCGGCGTACTCGTCACCGTAATCGTGCCGCCAAGCAGCCGAACGATATGTTCGGTGATGGCTAGTCCAAGACCCGTGCCGCCAAAGCGCCGGCTCATGGTGTTGTCGCCTTGCTCGAAGGGATTGAAGATCTTTTCCAGTTGATCCGGCGTGATGCCGATGCCGGTGTCGCTGATGCGGAAGCAGAGGC
>JAYRUZ010000274.1:0-2631 GCA_041918795.1 Azonexus sp.
CCGAAGGCCAGCCAGGCCCAGTCGATGCCGTCGAAATGGTGCTTGTCGAGATTGAGCTGGATGACACGCCGGGTCAGCGCATCGTTCAGCGCCGAGATGAACTGCGTCAGTTGTTCCGCCCCGATGCCCTGGGCCAGCATGTTGAACGACAACTGGCGGACATCGCCGGCCGCCTGTTGCAACGCCTCGACATTGGGCGCACCCTCGATGGACTGGCGAATCTGGCGCAGGCCGACGCGCTGCAGCGAGAACAGATCGCGCTCGGAAATGACGCCGGTCAGCTTGCCCTCGGCGTCAGTCACCAACACGTGGCGAATGCCGTGCGTCGCCATGGCCAGCATGGCATCGTAGGCGGTGGCGTGTTCTTCGAGCATGAAAGGCGTCGGCGACATGGCCTGACTGATCGGCACATCGTGCGACAGGTCGGCCAGCACGACACGGTCGAGCAGGTCGGAACGGGTAAATACACCGACCGGCTTGCGGTCCTCGCCAGCGATGACCAGTGAGCCGATACCAGCCTTGGACATGGTTTCCAGCGCCGTGCGCAGGCGGGTTTCCGGCGCCACCGCGATCGGGTTGCGCGAGCCGATGCCGACCAGCGGCGAGTTGAGCGTCTGCTGCTCGCTGGCGCGCTGGGCGAATTGCAGTTGCAACTGGCGGCGCGACTGGTCGAGCAGGCTGGCGATGTATTGCGTGCAGAACAGATTGAATTCCGTGCTCGTCGCCATCAACTGCATGAAATCTTCAGCCGGCAACTGATAGCAGAAGGTGTCCTCGACCGCCGTGTAGTCGTTGGTCGACGGGCGCCCTGCCGTCACGGCCCCGATCGGGAAGGCCTCGCCGGCCCCCAGGCTGAGGATGGAATACTCGGTCACGGCGACCTCGCCGGCCTGGCGTGCCTGGACCTTGCCCGACTCGATCAGGTAGAAGTAACGCACATTGCCCGAGTCCGAGCCGACGATGCCGCTGCCCGCCGAATAGAAGGCGATCTGCGCGCGCTCGGCAAAGAACTGGAGCGCCTCCGGCTTCATCTTGTTGAACGGCGCGTGGTTCTTCAGGAAGGCGAGCGTATTGCTGGCCAGCCGGCGCTGACCGTCAGCGCGGAGTGCCAACTCGACTGGCCCGAGATCGGGGCTTTCTTGTTCTGCTAGCTGCGTACTCACGACAACCTCTTCTTCTAGATATTTGAATGTTCGTTTCCCGGAAGGCGGCTCCCAGCCCGCCTCCGGCCCAACTCAGTATTTCACCCGGGCAAAATAGGTCTTCTCCGACGCTTCCAGCGCCTGGCGCACCGTGACGATACCCTTGGCTTCCAGCAGAGGCACCAGTTTCAGGAACAGTTCGCCGGTGGCCAGGGCATCTTCCAGCGCATTGTGCCGCGTCTCGATCTTGATGCCGAGGCGATCGAGAATGTCATCCAGCTTGTGCGACTCCTGGTTCGGATGGACAACGGCCGATAACAGCAAGGTATCGAGCACCGGCTGGATGAAGCGGATGCCGGTCTGCTCCTCCTTCAATTGCAGGAAGCGCATGTCGAACGCCGCGTTGTGGGCAATCAGCACGGTGTCTTCGCAGAAGGCGTGGAAAGCCGGCAGCACGATGTCGATATTCGGCTGGCCGCGCACCATGTCGTCGGTGATGCCGTGGATCGGGATGCCTTCCGGCTTCAACGGCATTTCCGGATCGACCAGCTGGTCGAAGGTTTCGCGCCGGAGCAGGCGGTTATTGACGATACGCGCGGCACCGATCTGGATGATCTCGTCGCCCTTGGACGGTTCCAGACCGGTCGTTTCGGTATCGAACACCGTGTAGGTCAGGTCGGCCAGCTTGCGGTCCAGGTCGATCGACTGGTCTTCGAACTTGAACAGGTCGAAGTCGTAATATTCCGGGCGCCCCGTAACGTGGCGCTCCTCGACCAGCAACTCGGCTTCCGGCGTCGCCACCGGCAGCACGAAGCGGAAATAGGCGCGATGCGCCGCCTTTTCGCGCTGGTACCAGATTTCGCCGCTGTGGCGGTCGATCACGTCGCGCAGGGTCAGCGGCGTCGAATCGCTGCCGATCTGCATCGATTCCATTTCCCAGGTATAGAAGGTTTCCGACGACATCGCCGGGCCGGCCCAGATCAGGTCGAGATAGGCCAGCTTGCCTTCGCTGCTCAGTCGGAAGCGCAATTCGCGCGGCTCGTAATGGTCCTGCAGGCGCGAGGCGAGGAAGACCAGGGCGAAGACCAGCGAGAAACTGTCGGCCTTGAGCCACAGGTTTTCGTCGATTTCCTCGGTCTTGCTCGGCAGTTTCAGACGCTCTTCAATGCGGCGCTGGGCGGCGGCGATGATGTCGACGCCGAGCATGTCATCCAGCGGCCAGCGCGTCTTCAGCGAATCCGAGAACTGGCTCATCGTCACGTCGATGGACTGGCTACGCTTGGCGACCTCATCGTCGATGACGCGCAGGAAGCGCTCGCGCATGTCGGCTTCCATGTCCGGATAATCGAGCAGGTTGGCGACCGCGGCGCGAATGTTGCCGATGGCCGAGCGGCTGCCCTGGCTCAGGCTGTGCAGCGCCTGGTCGCGCTTCTCTTCTTCCTCGATGCTGCGCGTGATGTTGTCGATGGTCAGCACGTAGCCGGTCATC
>JAYRUZ010000275.1:0-2614 GCA_041918795.1 Azonexus sp.
GTGCAGCCGCTCTGGCCCTTGCCTTTTCGTCGAACACGTTTGCTCAAACCGCTTCTTTGGACCCGGTCGTGGTCACGGCCAACCGGCAGGCAATGAAAGTCTCCGAGCAACTCTCCGATGTCACCGTGCTCGAGCGCGAAGACATTGAGCGAACTCCGACGACCAATCTCGGCGATCTGCTGGCGCGCCAACCGGGTATTGAAATGGCCAGCAATGGCGGTCCGGGAACCACATCCTCCATCTACATGCGTGGCACCAATAGCGGCCATACGCTCGTGCTGATCGACGGCATGCGCCTTGGCTCGGCCACGACCGGTCAGATGAGCGCCTGGTCAAGAATTCCGGTGAGCCAGATCGAACGCATCGAAATTCTGCGCGGCCCGGGTTCATCGCTTTACGGCAGCGATGCCATTGGCGGCGTCATCCAGATATTTACGCGGCGCGGCGAGGGCGAGCCGCATGTCTACGCCGAGGTCGGGGCCGGAAATTACGATACCCAATCCGCTGCAACGGGCTTCAGCGGACAATCGGGCGGTTTGCGCTATTCCTTGAACGCCGATTATTCCCACACCAGCGGCATCAACAATATTACCAACAAGAAATCATCCAGCTACAACGCCGACCTGGATGGCTACAAAAACCACTCGTTCGCGGGTGGCCTCTCGTATGAAATGGCACCCGGACACGAAATCGGCACCCAGTTCTTCTACGCCGACGGCGAGAACCAATACGATGTCGGCCCCTCGACAGCCACTGCTGCCAAGGATGCCGTCAGCCAGAATGCCCTATCGAATATTGGCGTCTATCTCAAGAACAAGCTGATGCAAAACTGGACCAGTACGCTGCGTTATGGTCATAGCGTGGACGACACCAAATCGCTGACCGACCGCGCTCAAACCAGCTATTTCCGGACCGATCAAAACCAGTATTCCTGGCAGAACGATCTGAACACCAGCGTTGGCAATTTCCTGCTGGCGGCGGAACGACTCGAACAGGAAGTCAAGACGAGCAGCAAGTACCGGGTAACCAGCCGCACGACCGACTCGCTTCTGGCTGGCTGGAACGGCCAGTTCGGCAACAATCGCCTGCAGGGCAACATCCGTTTCGACAATAGCGATCAATTCGGCGAGAAGACGACGGGTTCCGTCGCCTATGGTTATCAGATCACCAAGGAACTGCGCGCCAACGTCGGTTACGGCACGGCCTTCAAAGCCCCGTCGTTCAACGATCTTTACTATCCGCAGAGCGGCAAGTACGTCGGCAACCCCAACCTCGAACCGGAATCTTCGCGTAACCGCGAAGCCTCGCTGCATTACGATCTTGGCGCGCATCGTTTCTCCGCCACCTGGTTCCTGAACCGCGTGGCAAACCTGATCGTCTGGCCAAGCACCGGCACGACCATCATGCCGATCAATGTCAGCAATGCCCGCCTGGAAGGAAGCACGCTGGCCTATGAAGGCAGGATCAGCAGCTTCGACCTCAGCGCCAACTACACCAATCTGGATGCACGCGATGCCGATACCGGCCGCATCGTGCCGCGTCGTGCCAGCAACTACGGTACGGTCGCAGTCGGCCAGCAGATCGGCGCCTTCGACTGGCGCACCGAGCTTTTCGCCTCCGACCGCCGTTTCAGCGATGACAAGAACGAAGTGAAACTGGGCGGCTATGCCTTGGTCAATCTCTACGGCGCCTACCGCTTCAGCAAGGATTGGTCGGTCTTCGCCAAGCTGAACAACCTGTTCGACCGCAACTATCAAACGGTGGCCGATTACGGGACACTGGGATTCAACGCTTTCGTCGGCATCCGTTACAACCCGAAGTAAGATCACCCCGTGCCTACCCGCCACCGAGCCTTCCTGATCCTGTTCTCGCTGACCCTGTTGGCGCTGGGCAGCTTTGCCGCCGCGCTGATGCTCGGCAGCTACCGGGTAGCGCCAGCCGACGTGCTGGCGGCGCTGCTCGGACAGGAAGGCGGCGGTGGGCAGGTGGTGGTCGAACTGCGCCTGCCGCGTGCCATTGCCGGCTTTGCCTGCGGCGGGCTGCTGGCTTTGGCCGGCGCCCTGATGCAGGTGTTGTTGCGTAATCCTCTGGCCGACCCCTACGTGCTGGGTATTTCGGGCGGCGCCGGGGTCGGGGCGATGTTCGCCATCCTGATCGGCCTGCCGGTCATCGGCATCGATGGGCTGGCCTTTGTCGGTGCCCTCGGCGCCATGTTTCTCGTCTTCGGCCTGGCCCATGGCGACGGTAGCTGGACGCAGACACGCCTGCTGCTCACCGGCGTCATCGTCGCCGCCGGCTGCGGCGCGCTGGTCGCCCTGATGCTGGCCATTGCCGAAGAGCACAAGCTGCGTGGCATGCTCTTCTGGCTGATGGGCGATCTCGGGCAAAGCGCCCAATGGTGGCCGGCCCTGACGGCACTGGTGGTGGCGCTGCTCATGAGCATGCCTTTCGCCCGCGAACTGAACCTGCTGTCGCGCGGGCTAATGCAGGCACAGGCACTGGGCGTCGCCGTCGACCGGCTGCGCTACGCCATCTATCTGCTGGCCTCGCTGGCCACCGCCGCTTCGGTGACCACCGCCGGCTCGATCGGCTTCGTCGGTCTCGTCGTACCCCA
>JAYRUZ010000276.1:0-2614 GCA_041918795.1 Azonexus sp.
GTCCGGGCACGAGGCCCGCCATCCATTCGTAGTCGCCGGACTGGGCGTAACGTTCGCCCTCATCTGCCCAATAGCCCAGAAAGTCGGCGACCGTCTTGCCGCTCACGCAGTTTCCTTCATCGCATAGATCGCCGGCAGATTGCGCCAGGCGCCGTCGACATCCATGCCGTAACCGAAGACGAAACGGTCCGGCACAGTCAGCCCGACGAAGTCGGCGACAATCGGTTTCTCCTTGCCGTTCAGCTTGTCGGCAAACACCGCCGTCAGCACCTCGTCCGCCCCCAGGCGTTTCAGACTTTCCTTGACCGCCGCCAGCGTGACGCCTTCGTCGAGGATGTCGTCGACCACCAGCACGGTGCGCCCCTTGACCGAGGTCCACGGCGCCGTGCGCCAGGAAATCTTGCCGCCCTGCGTTTCGGGCCCATAGCGGGTGGCGTGCAGGTAATCGAAATCGACCGGAAAATCGAGCTTGGCCATCAGCTGGCCACAGAAAACGACGCCGCCGGTCATCACGCACAAGACGACCGGATGACGGTCGGCCAGGCGCTTGCGGATGGCTTGCGCCACCTGATCGAGCGCTGTCTGCACGACCGCTTCGGAATGAATCAGATCGGCATCGGCCAGGATGGCCCGGGCTTTGCTCGCGTCCATCAGTTTTCCAGGCTATTGAGGTAGTTGGCGAAGGCCGGCCCGACCTCCGGGTGGCGCTGGCCGAAGACCACGGTCGCCTGCAGATAGCCCAGCTTCGAACCGCAGTCGTAGCGCGTGCCGGCGTAACGGTAGGCCAGCACCTGCTCCTCGGACAACAGCGAGGCGATGCCGTCGGTCAGCTGGATTTCCCCGCCGGAACCCGGCTTGATGTTTTCCAGATGGTGGAAGATGCGCGGCGTCAGGATGTAGCGACCGACCACAGCCAGGGTCGACGGTGCATCCTCGGGCTTCGGCTTCTCGACGATGGCATTCACCTGTTCCAGACGATCAGCCACCGGACGCGCATCGACGATACCGTAGCTCTTGGTGTCCGCCCGCGGCACGTCCTGCACGCCGAGCACGGAGCAGCGGTAGTAGTCGTAGGTTTCCGCCATCTGCTTCATGACCGGCGGTTCACCGTCGAGCAGGTCGTCGGCCAGGATCACGGCAAACGGCTCGTCGCCGATCACCGGCTTGGCACAGAGCACGGCATGGCCGAGACCGAGCGCTTCCGGCTGGCGGATGTAGATGCAGTTGATGTTCTTCGGAATCATGTTGCGCACGAACTCCAGCATCTCGTGCTTGCCGCGCGCTTCCAGTTCGGTTTCCAGCTCGTAAGCCTTGTCGAAGTGATCCTCAATAGCGCGCTTGGAACGACCGGTAACGAAGACCATATCGGTAATCCCAGCCGCCACGGCCTCTTCGACCGCATACTGGATCAACGGCTTGTCGACGATGGGCAACATTTCCTTCGGGCTGGCCTTGGTGGCCGGCAGGAAACGGGTGCCCATACCGGCCACTGGGAACACCGCCTTGCGAACCTTCTTCATTATTCGACTCCCTCTTCGAGCAATTTTTTCAATTGTGCCTCATCGATCACGGCGACGCCGAGTTCGATAGCCTTATCCAGTTTCGAGCCGGCTTCCTCGCCGGCCACCACGTAATCCGTCTTTTTCGAGACCGAGCCGGAGACCTTGCCGCCGGCCGCCTCGATCAGATCCTTCGCCTCGTCGCGCTTCAGGGTCGGCAAGGTGCCGGTCAGCACGAAGGTCTTGCCGGCCAACAGCGACACCGGCGCCCCCCCAGCCGGCATCGCCGGCAAGGCGGCGAGCAACTCGGCGCGGCGCATGGCCAGCGCCGCGAGCAGACCGCGATTGCCGACGCCCTTGAGCCAATCGGCCAAGGCATCGATGACATCGCCCGGAATGCCGGCCCTCGACAAGGCGGCAGCGTTCAACCCCTGAGCCGCCAAGGTCTCGCCATCGACCACCGCCGCCAGCTGCTTGGCACGTACCGGCGTCAGCCGGGGCACGCCAAGCACTGCATAAAGCTCCCGCCACTCCAGCTTCTCGGCCAGACCAGGATGCGGCGCATGTTCGTCGGCCGGCGCGACGCCGATTTCCGGGCAAAGCAGGTCGTCCACCGCACGCACGTTGCGTTCTTCGGCAAAAAATTCGGCGATGGCCGCCGCCACCGTCGCACCGATATCGGGCAGCACGGCCAGCAGAGGTGCCGGTGCGCGGCGCACGCGCTCGACACTGCCCAACCAATCGGCCAGGGTCTTGGCCGTCGATTCGCCAACATGGCGGATACCCAGCGCGAACAGCAGGCGCGCCAGCGGTGGCCGGCGGCTGGCGGCAATGCCTTCCAGCAGGTTCTCGGCCCAGCGCGTCGGCACCTGCCCGAGTTTGGCCGTTTCCGGCACCGTGCCATCGCGCTCGTCGGCACGCCGCTTCATTTCCAGCAGGTCGTCGAGCGTCAGGCGATAGAGATCGGCGACGCCATGCACGTAATCGAACTCGACCAGGCGCTCGACATAGCGCTCGCCGAGGCCTTCGATATCCATCATGCGCCGTCCGGCAAAATGAATGATCGCCTGGATGCGTTGGGCGCGGCAGGAAAAACCGCCGGAACAGCGCGTCAC
>JAYRUZ010000277.1:0-2580 GCA_041918795.1 Azonexus sp.
GGCATGGCCGGTAGCGAGGCCGGCGCCATCCCGAGTCTGCCGCCTGGATTGGGAGGCAAGCCATGAGCAAGCTTGCCAATAGCAAACGTATCGGTGCCGAGGCCGTGGCCGAAAAGGGCTGGCTGATGGCGCATCGCTGGCTGCTCCTGCGTCGCCTTTCGCAGTTGTCCATCCTGACGCTATTCCTGCTCGGTCCCCTGGCCGGCATCTGGATCGTCAAGGGCAACCTGAATTACAGCTATACCTTGAACTTCCTGCCGCTGACCGATCCTTATGTTGCCCTGCAGTCGCTGGTTACCGGCAACGTTCCGGAAAAACTCGGGCTGATTGGTGTCGGCATCGTGCTGGTGTTTTATTTCCTGGTGGGTGGCCGCGCCTATTGCAGTTGGGTGTGCCCGATCAACATGGTGACCGATGCCGCTGGCTGGCTGCGCGACCGCCTCGGCATCAAGGGGGCGAGCAGCCTGTCGGCCAGGACGCGCTTCTGGATTCTGGCCATGACCCTGATCGGCTCGGCCGCGACCGGGGTCGTGCTGTGGGAATTGATCAATCCGGTCTCCATGCTGCATCGCGGCCTTATTTTCGGAATCGGCACGGCCTGGATGGTGGTTCTGGCCATCTTCCTGTTCGACCTGTTCGTGATGAATCGTGGTTGGTGCGGACGACTGTGCCCGGTCGGTGCCTTCTATAGCCTGCTCGGTCGCTGGAGTCCGGTGCGTATCTCGGCCTCCCGCCGTAGTGCTTGCAACGATTGCATGGATTGCTTCGAAGTCTGCCCCGAGCCGCAAGTGATCCGCCCGGCGCTTAAAGGGGAGGGCAAGGGCGTCGGACCGGTCATTCTGGCCCCGAACTGCACCAACTGCGGTCGCTGCATCGATGTCTGCTCGAAGGATGTATTCCACTTCGGGCTGCGTTCAAACAACCCGGCTTCGACGTCGACTCCGACATCCGAGGCTGCGCCATGATCGAGTTCTAGAGGAGGAGCGCCCATCATGAAATCTATCCTGAAGCTGTCCGTGCTTGCTTCCGTCGCCTGCTGGCTGCTGACCGGCCCCGTTGTCGCACAGGAGGCGCCCAAGCCGATGCGCGGCGCCGACGTATCTGCGGTGGACCAGGCTCCTGAGGCAAAAAAGTACATCGGCGGAAAACCTGGCGGTCAGGAGAAGGTGGCGCGTACCTTTCGCTCGCAACCGCCGCTGATCCCCCATGCCGTCGATAACTTCGACGAAATCACGCTGGAAGAGAACCAGTGCCTGACCTGTCACAGCGCGGCAAACTATCAAAAGAAGAAGGCGCCAAAAATCGGCGACAGCCACTTCCGCGACCGCGAAGGCAAGGTCTTGCCGGAAGCCTCGGCTGCCCGACACAACTGCGTGCAATGCCATGTGTCCCAGGTCGATGCGCCGCCGCTGGTCGAAAACGATTTCAAGGGCGATCTTGCCGAAGGTAAGCCGGTCAAGGCGCCGCGCAAGAAGAACTGAGCCGCAGGATGCAGAAATAAAAAAGGGAGCCTCGGCTCCCTTTTTTGCTTGCGAATGCAGCTTGATCAGGCTGCGAGCAGGCCGCGCATCTTCTGCAGCGCCTTGGCTTCGATCTGGCGGATACGCTCGGCCGAGACGCCGAATTCGGCAGCCAGGTCGTGCAGCGTGGCGGCTTCGCCTTCGCTCAGCCAGCGTGCCTCGACGATGCGACGGCTGCGTGGGTCGAGGGCTTCCAGCGCTTCGTGCAGGCCTTCGTCCTGCAGGCGGGCGGTCGCCTTGTTTTCGAGCATGCGCACCGGCTCGTAGCGGGAATCGGCCAGGTAGTCGATCGGGGCGAAGCTGTCTTCGCCATCGTCCGGCGAGCCTTCCAGGGCCAGATCTCGACCCGAGAGGCGGGTCTCCATCTCGACCACTTCTTCCGGCTTGACGCCAAGGCGAGCCGCTACCTCAGCGGCTTGCGGGCCGGACAGGGTATCGACACCTTCGTAGTCGTTCTTCAGGCTGCGCAGGTTGAAGAAAAGCTTGCGCTGGGCCTTGGTCGTCGCAACCTTGACCAGACGCCAGTTCTTCAGGACGTATTCGTGAATCTCGGCCTTGATCCAGTGCATGGCAAAGGAAACCAGACGGACGCCGCGCGACGGGTCGAAGCGTTTGACCGCCTTCATCAGGCCGATATTGCCTTCCTGGATCAAGTCGGCATGCGGCAGGCCGTAACCGAGGTAGCCGCGGGCGATGGAAATGACGAGGCGCAGGTGGGAGAGCACAAGCTGACGCGCCGCCTCCACATCACCTTCGTTGTGGAAACGCTCGGCCAGCCGGGTCTCCTCGGCCTCGGACAGCATCGGATAACGGTTCGCTACCTGAATATAGGCATCGATGCTACCGACCGACGAGGGGATGGGAAGAGCCATAGCTTGGGTCATCGCGTAATATCCTCCTTCAACTGACTACAAAAACATTTTAGCACTCGTGGCCTAAGAGTGCTAAGTCCCGAAAAAAGTTCTGGCAATGTCTTTTCAATTCACCATTCCAAGCGAGCATCGGGACTTCGTCGACTGGCATCGGGGGCGCGAGCATTATGCCGTGTGGGCCCTCGATC
>JAYRUZ010000278.1:0-2570 GCA_041918795.1 Azonexus sp.
CGGGGTCGGCGCGGCTTCGGCCGGCTTGGCTTCAGCGCCTTCGTCGAGGCCGGTCAGCCAGTTGGCGATCATGCTGTCGTAACGGGCGGTATGCGTGAAGGCCTTCTTGGCCAGGCCGAAGCGGGTAGCCAGCGCCAGCGCGCCGCCGTTGGCCTTCATTTCGGCAAGCAGCGGGGCGTAGTCTTCCGGATCGGTGACGATGGCGACGCCGTTGTAGTTCTTGGCCGAGGAACGGACCATGGCCGGGCCGCCGATATCGATGTTCTCGATGGCGTCTTCCAGCGTGACGCCGGCCTTGGCGATGGTGGCGGCGAACGGGTAGAGGTTTACGCAGACGAGATCGATGGTCGGAATGCCGTGGGCTTCGATGGTGGCCATGTGCTCGGCCAGATCGCGCCGGGCCAGGATGCCGCCGTGCACCTTCGGGTGCAGGGTCTTGACGCGGCCGTCGAGCATTTCCGGGAAGCCGGTGTAGTCGCCGATTTCGGTGACGGCGAGGCCGGCATCACGCAGCATCTTGGCGGTGCCGCCGGTGGACAGCAGCTTGACGCCCTGGGCGGCGAGGCCCTGGGCGAATTCGAGTACACCCGTCTTGTCGGAGACGGAAATCAGCGCTTGTTTGATCGTCATGGCAGTTACAGTAGTTGATGTTCGGTGAGTTTCTTGCGCAGCGTGTTGCGGTTGATGCCCAGCATCTCGGCGGCCAGCGTCTGGTTGCTGCCGGCCTTGGCCAGCACCACTTCCAGCATCGGCTTTTCCACGCTCTTCAGGACCATGTCGTAGATGGCGGACGGGCTTTCACCGTCCAGGTCCCGGAAGTACTGCTCCAGTGCGTTCACGACGCACTTCCCCAAATCATGTTGGCTCATGCTGCCAACGCCTCCTCAGTGGTTTTGTTGTCTTCGTATTGCAGGTGGTCGTTCTCTTCCGCATAACGCAGGAAGAATTCGTCCACTGCTTGGCGCTGCAACTCTACGGTCGGCAGCGTATTCATCACCTTGCGGAACGCCGCCGAACCGATCAGGCCCTTGGTGTACCAGGAGATGTGCTTTCTTGCGACCTTGACCCCCGTGTCCAGGCCGTAGAAATCGTAAAGGTCGACGAGGTGCGCCATCAGGATGGCGTGGATTTCGGCGACCGGGGCTGGCGCCATTTTTTCGCCGGTCTTCAGATAGTGTTCGATCTCGCGGAACAGCCAGGGGCGACCCTGGGCGGCGCGGCCGATCATGACGCCGTCGGCGCCGGTGACGTCGAGGACGTGCCTGGCCTTCTCCGGCGTCGTGATGTCGCCGTTGGCGATGACCGGAATCTTCACCAGCGTCTTGACCATGGCGATGGTGTCGTACTCGGCTTCGCCGGTGTATTGCTGGCAGCGCGTGCGGCCGTGGATGGCGACGGCGCGGACGCCGGCCGATTCGGCGATGCGCGCGATGTTCGGCGCGTTCTTGTTGGCCAGGTTCCAGCCGGTGCGGAATTTCAGTGTGACCGGAGTGTTCGGAATGGCAGCGATGACGGCGTCGAGAATGCGGCCGACCTGCTGTTCATCCTGCATCAGCGCCGAGCCGGCCATCACGTTGCAGACTTTCTTGGCCGGGCAGCCCATGTTGATGTCGATGATCTGGGCGCCGTTATCGACGTTGTGTCGGGCCGCTTCGGCCATCATCTTCGGATCGGCTCCGGCGATCTGCACCGAGATCGGCTCGACTTCACCCGTGTGATTGGCCCGGCGCAGGGTCTTCGCGCTGCCGTAGAGCAGGGAGTTGGAGGTGACCATTTCGGAAACCGCCAGGCCGGCGCCCATCTTCTTGCACAACTGGCGGAACGGGCGATCGGTGACCCCGGCCATCGGCGCGACGAAGAGATTGTTCCGTAAGGTAAAACCGACAAATTCCATGGGCAAGAACCGGCGCGGGCAGGTCAGGGGAAGCCGCGCATTTTACCCGAGTCGGCGCTTAAAAAATAGTCAAATTGTGAAGCTCAGTGAAAGCAACAGGGCGAATGTCAGTTGCAGCCCGGCCGTAGCGGCGAGCAGGGCGTTGAAGGCCGGACCCGGCGTTTCGCGGCGGAAGCGGACGATCAGCCTGAGGGCCAGCGGCAGCGACAGCACGGGCAGCGCCGCCGACCAACCGAGGCTGCCGAGGGCCGGCAGCAGCAGATAGGGGGCGAGCATTTCAGCGCTGTAAATCTGCTTGATGGCCGGGCGGCCGAGGCGAACAGCCAGCGTGTTCTTGCCGCAGCGGGCATCGCCGTCGAGATCGCGATAATTGTTGACGGTAATCACCGCTGCGGCGTGGATGCCGAGCAGCGTGGCGGCGAGCAGCACGGTCGGAGTCAGGGTCAGCGTTTGCAGGTAATAGCTGCCGCCGACGGCGACCAGGCCGAAGAAGATGAGCACGAAGACTTCGCCGAGCGGTCCGTAGGCGATGGGTTTCGGCCCGCCGGTGTAGGCCCAGCCGGCGGCCAGCGAGGCGAGGCCGATGGCGACGATGGGCCAGCCGCCATGCCAGACCAGATAGATGCCGCACAGGAAGGCCAGCGCAAAGCTGAGCCAGGCGCCGGTCTTGACCATG
>JAYRUZ010000279.1:0-2497 GCA_041918795.1 Azonexus sp.
GCTGCCGGAAAAATACTGTCGTCAGCTGGCCGCTGCGGCCATGCTGGCCGAGCTTGGCCTGGCGACGACGGTGCTGGTGGCATTCAATCCGATGGGGCCGCGCTTCCAGTTGCTGGAGCGGGCGTCGTGGATTCACAGCCTGAACGTTCATTATTTGCTGGCGATTGACGGCCTGTCCGTGCTGTTTTTGCCGGCGACGGCCCTGCTCTTCCTCGGCTCGCTGGTGGCGGGGTGGAACAGCGTCGGTAACGGGCGGCGTCTGTACCACGCCCTGCTGCTCGCGCTGCAGTCGACCATCATGGGCATCTTCTGCGCTCTGGATACGGTACTGTTCTTCGTTTTCTGGGAACTGACCCTGCTGCCCATCTATTTCCTGCTCGCGCATTGGGGGGCCACCGCCGACGCGCCGCGGGTGGCAGCGCGCTACTGTTTGTTGATGCTGGCCGGCGGCGTGCCGCTGCTGCTGGCTTTCGCCTTGCTCGCGGCCGGCATGCCCGAGCCGACCTTCGACCTGACCGCCTTGCTCGCCGTGCCGCTGCCGCGCGACACGCAACTCGCGCTATTTGTGCTCTGCCTGCTCGGCTTCGGCGTCAAGGTGCCTCTGGTGCCGCTGCATACCTGGTTGCCGCAATTTGCACTGGCCGCTCCGGGGGCACTGACGGCCCTGCTGGTCGGCCTGAAGCTGGGCGCCTACGGCTTGATCCGTTTCGCCATTCCGCTGGCGCCGGAGATTGCGGCCGATTTTCACTGGCTGCTCGCTGGCCTGGGAACGGTCAGCCTGCTTTACGGCGCGGTCGCCATGCTGGCCCAGAGCAACCTGCGCGTTGGCCTGGCCTATGCCAGCATCTGCCACGTCGGCCTGGCGGTGCTCGGGCTGGCTTCGTTGACGGCACAGGGCGTGCAGGGCGCCGTGTCGCTGGCGCTCAGTTTTTCGGTGGCGACGGGGGGCGCGATGATCTTGCTCGAATTCCTGCGCCAGCGCACCGGTTCGACGGATGTACAGGCGCTGGGGGGCGCGGCCAGGAGCATGCCGCTGCTGGCGACCGGCTTTCTGGTCTGCGGCCTGGCTGGGGTCGGCATGCCGGGAACCAGCAGCTTTCCTGGTGAGTTCCTGCTCATCCTGTCCGCCCTCGAGCAGCATACCGGGGCCGGCATGGCGGCGCTGTTCGGCTTGTCGATCGCGGCCGGCGCTTTCCTGCATCTCTATCGCCAGGCCTTCTTCGGCCCGGTAAGGCGCTCGGCGGTGGCCGAGGCCGAAGACCTGCGGCCGCGCGAATGGGCGGTGCTGATCGCACTCATCGCCATGATCGTCGCCATCGGCGTTTATCCTGAGCCGTGGTTCGATCTGGTTCGCCCGGCAGCGGAGGCCTGGGCCGCCAGTCTGGCGCGCTGAGTCGCGGGCTCAGTACTCCTCGTCAGCGCCCATCAGGCTGGGTAGCAGTACATAGGCCCGCTGCAGGGCGTGACTGAGATCGGAGCAGACATTCGACTCGCCAATATGCTCGATGAAGCCGGAGCGCTGGAGCAGCGAACCCGGTTGCGAATTGAGACCGCAGACGAGCAGGGTGCAGTTGCGCTTGGCCAGCTTGTCGCGCAGGTTTTCCAGCCCTTCGAGGCCGGTGGTGTCGAGCTGGATCAGGCGGGTCATGTCGAGGATCACCACCTCCGGGTGGCCGGCTGCCGGGTCGAGCAATTCTTCCAGCTTGTTCACCGCACCGAAGAATAGCGAGCCGAACAACTGCCAGGCGGTGACGCGCATCGTGCCATCGGGGTAGAGGAAGCGTGGCTCACTGGCCTCCTCGCGCAGGGGGCGACGTTCGATGCGGGTCAGTTCGGACATCCGGTAGATGAAAAACAGGCTGGCCAGCACCATGCCGAGTTCCACCGCGATGGTCAGGTCGAACAGTACGGTGACGAAGAAGGTGGAGAGCAGGATGATCCGGTAGTTCCAGCTGAAGCGCTTGAGTTCGCGGAATTCGTGCCATTCGCCCATGTTGATGGCGACGACCATGACGATGGCCGACAGCGTGGCGAGGGGGACGTAGGAGGCAAGCGGGGCGGCGATCAGCACGATGGCGAGCAGTACCGCGGCGTGGATGATGCCGGCGATGGGCGTGCGGCCACCGGTACGGACGTTGGTCGTGGTGCGGGCGATGGCGCCGGTGGCGGCGAAGCCGCCGAAGAGTGGCGCAGCGATGTTGGAAAGGCCCTGGGCAATCAGTTCCTGGTTCGGGTCATGACGATCGTCGATCTGTGCATCGGCGACGCGGGCCGAGAGCAGCGATTCGATGGCGCCGAGCAGGGCGATGGTAATCGCCGGTGAGATCAGCTTGCCGAAGTCGTGGATCGACAGTGCGGGCAGGCCGAAGGCGGGCAGTTCCTGCGGGATGCCGTTGAAGCGGCTACCGATGGTCTCGACCGGCAGTTCGAGCAGCCAGGCGGCCAGGGTGCCGACGATCAGCACGGCGAGCGGGCCGGGAGCGCGACGCATCACGGC
>JAYRUZ010000280.1:0-2485 GCA_041918795.1 Azonexus sp.
CGCGAGCGGATTTCACCGAGCCGCGTCGCCAGCGTGGCGGCCGGCACGATGACCTGGGCGGCGGCGTCGCTGGCCAGGATGCGCTGTTCCAGGCTGTCCTGCTTGCGGGCGACTTCGCTGACCCGGCTGCGCTCGGGGTCGGACAGTGTCTCCGGCCCTTTCTGGAACAACTCCCAGGAAAGCTTCAGTTCGAGGTAGGCGCTCAACATGATGTTCATTCCTTGCTTTCGAGCGCTTCCAGCAGGGCCTCCGGAATTTGCAGCAGGCGGCCGGGCAGGCTGTCGAAATGGATGTGATAAGCCACGCCGCCGGGGGCGTCGCGGATCACCTTGATCACCTCGCCGGGTGAGCCGAGGTGCACCAGCACTTCGCCGTCGACGGCCAGTTCCTTCATGCAGCGGACCTTTTCGCGGAACTCGAACTTGGACGGTGTCCACGGTTCCTCGGCGCCGATCAGTTCCTCCTCGCGGCAACCGACGATCTTGCCCTCGTCGAGGAAATTGACCGAGTAGATGATCTGGTCCTGCAGGAAGGTGCCGACATCGACGACATAGCCGATGCTGCCGCGGCGGACGAGGAAGGCACCGGGGTCGAGACCGGGGTAGGTGCCGTCGTTACGGACATTTCGGGTCAGACGTACGGCCTCGCCGTAGTCCCAGCGGGCGTTCATCATTCTGTGCGAAAGACCTTGTCGATGGAAACGAAGGAACTGAAGCCGCCTTCCGGCTTGGCCTGGTTCTGGAAGACGGCGAAGACCTTCTCGGTGATCGAGTTGGATGCGACGAAGTCCTGGTAGGCGCGTTCCAGCCACAGGCGGTAGATGCCGCGCTGTTGCTCCTCGTCCGGCGGCAGGTTGGGCGCCTGCTTGGACATGTAGTCGTGGAAGCGTTGCAGGATGTGCAGGCGATTGACGTGCACAACCGACTGCTCATAGGGAATGTCGAAGTATTCCAGGAAGTCTTCGGCCGAAACCAGTTCTTCCAGGGCTTCTTCCAGGGTCAGGGTGATGTCTTCCATGGGGCCTCCTCAGGCGACGGCAAGGTTGAGATTGGATTCTTCGGTCAGGGCGTTGTCGCCCTGGAATTCTGCGACCACTTCGAGCAGCTTGGCGGCACCCAGGTGGTCCCGGCTGTCGAGTGTGGCGAGCTTGGTCAGACGGTCGCGCGATTCGCCGATGCGGCCCTGGCGCAGCAGCACGATGCTCTCGGCCTTGAGGGCGAGCAGGTAGAAGCGCAACAGGCCGAAGGAGGTGGCGGCGGCCGAGCCGAGCTGGGCTTCGTCGAGTTGCCGCCAGTCGGCCGGGATGCCCAGATGGCGCGCCGAGATGCGCTTGGCGTGTTCGGCGACGATCAGCACGTCGTCCAGCCGATGCTGGTAGAAATAGTAGCGATAGAGCGCGACCAGCACGGTCAGATGTTCCGGCGCCAGCAGGTGGGCGCGCAGCAGGGACAGCTCGGCGCTCGGGTCGCCATAGTCTTCGGCGGCGCGGGCGATCAGGCGCTCCGCCTCGTCGGGCAGGGCGTCCTCGAAGTACAGCTTGCAGTCGGAGAAATCGAGCAGGTCCATGGGCTGGGTCGGCTTTCAGTGCATGGACTCGTGCTCGCAGCACAAGTCGCCAGCCGTGCAGGTATTGCACTGGCCGCTGTGGTCGGGCGGAGGCGGTTCGTGGCGCAGTTCGGCCAGTTCCTTCTCCAGGGTTTCGATGCGTTCGATCAGGCAGGCGATGGACTTGGCCACCGGGTCGGGCAGGATGTTGTGATCGAGGCTGATGCCATCTTCCGGGCGGGCGGTGCCGGCGCGGGTATCGACGATGCGGCCGGGAATGCCGACCACCGTGCGGTCGGCCGGCACGTCCTTGACCACCACCGAGTTGGCGCCGACGCGGACGCGCTCGCCGACGGTGATCGGGCCGAGGATCTTGGCGCCGGCGCCGACCACGACGCCGTTCAACAGCGTCGGGTGGCGCTTGCCCTTGTTCCACGAGGTGCCGCCCAGCGTGACGCCGTGGTAGAGCGTGACGTCGTCGCCGACTTCGGCGGTTTCACCGATCACCACGCAGGCGCCGTGGTCGATGAAGAAGCGGCGGCCGATGGTGGCACCGGGATGGATGTCGACATTGGTCAGCGTGCGGCTGAGGAAGGACAGGAAACGGGCCGGGAAGCGCCAGCCGCCCAGCCACAGGCGATGCGACAGGCGATGGGCGAGGATGGCATGGACGCCGGGGTAGGTGGTCAGCACCTCCAGCGTCGAGCGGGCCGCCGGGTCGCGCTGGAAGACGCAGGCCAGGTCTTCCTTGAGGGTGGCCCACAGGCCGGGGGCAGCCATTGCGTTTGCAGTCATGGTCATCGCTTCAGACATGGAGGGGACTCCTGACGGAGGCCAGCAGCGCGCGCAGGTCGGCGGCTTCCGGCGGATGCTTGTGGGCGGAGACGAAGCTACGGATCGGCGACAACAGGGCTTGCGCTTCGCCATCGCTCAATTCGAG
>JAYRUZ010000281.1:0-2474 GCA_041918795.1 Azonexus sp.
TTGGCGCCGACGTCGACCATGTGCGCCTGGCCGCTGGCATCGAAATGGGTGAGGGGGGAAGTGGTCACGGTGGGTTACAAAGGGTTACGTTGTCCGGGCCGGGGCTCGAACCGGGTCGGTTATCATAGCACCATGCGTAAGGGACAACGACTGATGGCAGCACTGCTGGCCTTTCTGGTGGCAGGCGCGCCCTTGCGAGCAGAAGATTTGCCCGAGTTGGGCGATGTGGCGAGCAGCGAGTTGTCGTTGTCCGCCGAGAAGAAGATCGGTCAGCAAATCATCCATGAGATCCGCTGGCGCGAGCCTTCCTATCTCGACGATGCCGATGTCGAAGCCTACTTGAACCAGCTGGGCGGGCGCCTGGCAGCGGTCAGCAGCGATCCGGGGTTCGGTTTTGTCTTTTTCGCGATCAACGATCCGAGCATCAATGCCTTTGCCATGCCCGGCGGCTACATCGGCGTGCATACCGGGCTGATCCTGTCGGCACAAAGTGAATCCGAGTTGGCGGGGGTGATGGCCCATGAAATCTCGCATGTGACGCAACGCCACATTGCGCGCCAGGTCTATCAGTCGCGCAACTACGGCATTGCCTCGATGGTGGCCATGGGCCTGGCCTTGCTGGCGGCGCGTTCGAATGCCCAGGTGGCCAATGCAGCGATCGCCACGACCCAGGCCGGGATGATTTCCTCACAATTGGCCTATTCGCGGGATTTTGAGCGCGAGGCTGACCGCCTTGGTTTCGAAACCTTGCGTCGGGCCGGCTATGACGTGCGCGGCATGTCCGATTTTTTCACGCGCCTGCAGAAGGCGGTGCGCCTTTACGAAAACAACGCGACGGCCTACCTGCGGACTCACCCGCTGACCGGCGAGCGCATGTCGGACATGCAGAACCGCGAGCAGGGCTTGTCCTATCGCCAGGTGGCGGATAGCACCGATTTCCACTTGGTGCGGGCCAAGGTCCGCGCCATGCAGGGGCGGCCGGTGGATGCCATCAAGGATTTCGGCGACTTGCTGCGCGACCGGAAGTACGTTTCCGAGCCGGCGGCCCATTACGGACTGGCTTATGCCCATTTTCGCAATCGCGACTGGCCGGCGGCGGATAAGGAAATCGACAGCGTGCGCGCTGCTCACCTGTCTTCGGCGATGATCGAACGACTGCGGGCCGAGATTCGTATCGCCCGGGGAGATGTTCCCACCGGCCTGCAGATCTACCGTGACGCGATGGTCCGTTTTCCGCTCAATTACAGCCTGATCTATGGCTACGGAGCTGCATTGGCCGGGGCGCGTCGTTACGATGAATCGCTGCGTTTCGCCGAGGCTCAGCTGCAGAACTATCCGGAAGATATCCGCCTGCACAAGCTGCGGGCGGAAAGCTATGCCGGGCAGGGTCGTCGTGCCCAGCAGCACCGGGCGCTGGCCGAAGTCTTCTCCTTGCAGGGGCAAACGGCGCAGGCTGTGGAGCAACTGCAATTGGCTCAGCAGGCAAGCGATGCGAATTTCTATGAAATGTCGGTGATCGACTCGCGCCTGCGCGAACTGAAACAGCGCCTGCGCGAGGAAATGAAGGAAAAACGCAATTAGCGGTAGAATGCCATTTTTAGCATTGCATAGACCTGAACGATCATGGAATTCGACCGCGACCTCGACGTGAAGGGCCTGAACTGCCCGCTGCCCATCCTGCGTACCAAGAAGACCCTGGCGGAAATGGAAACCGGCCAGGTGCTGCGTGTCCAGGCAACCGACCCGGGTTCGCTGAAGGATTTTCCTGCCTTCGCCAAGCAGACCGGTAACGAACTGGTCGAGCAGAAGGAAGAAAACAAGGTTTTCGAGTTCTACCTGAAGCGCAAGTAAGCAACCCTTTGTTTGCCTTTTTCGAAGATCGGCGGGCGCCGCAAGGCGAACCCGCCGCTTGGCTGTTTACAGACCTGATCGAATGTCGCGAGGTATTCGATGCGGGCGGCTTGGCGGCGGTGTTGAACGATCTCGACCAGCAGCCAGGGTGGACGGTCGGCGCGCTCGATTATGAACTGGGTTACCTGTTCGAGCCGAAGTCGGCGCCGCTCGGATGGGCGGTCGGTGCCCAAGCTCTGGCCCGCTTCTGGCGCTTTGCCGATTGTCGGGTGATGGATGCGCCGGCGGCTGAGGCTTGGTTGCAGGCACAGGCTGCCGAGGCAACGGCCGGCGTGCTCGACGTTCGGCCGGCGATCGACGAGAAAACCTACACGGCTGCGGTGCACCGCATCCAAAGCCTGATTTCCGCGGGTGACTGCTATCAGGTCAATTACACCTTTCCGCTGGAGTTCGACTGGTTCGGTTCGCCGCTGGCACTCTATGCCCGACTGCGCCGGCAACAGCCGGTACGCTATGGCGGTTTTGTCGGTGACACGGAGCAGGGCACCGTTTCGCTGTCGCCCGAGTTGTTTCTCGAAAAGCGGGGCGACAAGCTGAGCACGCGGCCGATGAAGGGCACGGCA
>JAYRUZ010000282.1:0-2460 GCA_041918795.1 Azonexus sp.
CGCTCGCAGAAGCGGCTCAGGCTCACGGAATATCCGCTTTTTTCGAGGTGCACCGCAGCATCGAGCACCAGCCAGATTTCGAGTGCCCGCCGGAAGGCGTGGCGGACGATGGAATAGCGCATGACCTCGCGCTGCCTCTGCCAGCCGGCCCGCTCGAACTCCGCCAACGACGCGGCGGAAGGTACCGGCAGGCCTTCACGTGCCACCATGTGCAGCATGAACTCACCAAACGAGGCACGCAGCCAGCGATCCGGCACCGACTTGAAAGTGCGATAGCCCAGCCCCGTCACCTGACGACGATAAGTATCGAAACCCAGCTTCCAGGCCAGCGCCTGGTCGCGCAGACGGGCCTCGCGCGGCTTGGCGGTCACGGTTTCGGTCACCGCCAGACGGGTATCGTCGCGGCTCAATTGCAATTGCAGCGGACCGCTCATCGACTGGTAATGCTCGTCCACGCCCCGATAGTAGCAACAGGGCGCAATATCCAGCCCCGGCACACCGCGTTGCGCCCCGCGGCGGATCAGTCGGCGATGCAGTTCACCGCAGGCATGCAGTGCGACGGCATGCTGCCCGGCCTGCGGCCAGGCTTCGACCTGCAAGGCATCGGCATGGACAAAACCGTGCTTGATGCCCGCTCGCCGGGCCAGCGTCTCGCCCTCCTCGCACAAGGCGGCGTCGAAATCCAGGCTGTGCACCGGTACTTTCCAGGCCAGGGCCAACAGGCGCCCGAGGTGGCCCTTGCCGCCACACCAATCGAGCACGGGCTGCCCTTGCCTCTCGGCGGCCGCAGCAAAGGCTTCGATCTGGGCGCGTTTGCGCCCCGGAATTTCCCAGTCCCAGAAGGCATCCAGCCCAGGCAATGACCGGCTCTGGCTAGGCGACACAGCGGCCAGGCTGGCGATTTCGCCAATCTCCGGCCGGTACTTGGCCAGCAGTTCAAGCGCGGCGGCGCAGTCGTCGTTCAGATGGGTCGTCGCCTCGTCCGACAGGGCGAGCACTTCCTCGGCCAGCCCGGGGTAGTGCTCTACCCAAGCCGGACGCAATTCGCGGAAAGGCTGCGGATGCCACAGGGAATGAAACTGCAGCAGTGCCTGATCGAGGCGCTGCTGACGCTCGGCCAGACTCACGGGCGGACGCCGCGCCGTTCGCGGCGGCGATAGCCGAGCCAGGCAGGAATCACCGCAGTCGCCAGCCCAATCAGGCCAAGCAATAGCGGCCACAGCACCGGCCGGTTCCACTCCCGCCGCGCCTGCGCCCGCTCGGCTGCATCGATGCGCTGGTATTTGAGGATATTGTTGCCAACGTCGTTCGGCTTGCGATTCTTCAGCCAGCGATGGCCCAGCGTGTAGCTCTTGGGATGCAGCCCGAAAACCCAGGGCGCGTCGTGCTGCAGGATGCGGTTCATCTGGCGCACGATGGCCAGCCGCTCCGGCGTGTTGTCCATGTTCTTCATGGTCGCGAACAGGCGGTCGAACTCCGGGCTGGCGTAATTCGCCGCATTCTCGCCGCCCTGCGCGACCTTCGCCTCCTGGCCATGGAGCAGGAAGAAGAAATTCTCGGGATCGGGGTAGTCGGCGTTCCAGCCGAAGTAGAACAGCTGCAAGTTGCCCTTGCGTACCTTGTCCTGGAAACGGTTGAAATCGGTCGAGCGCACGACCAGCTGCACGTCGATCTTGGCGAACTGGCGGGTCAGCCAGTCGAGGCGGGATTTTTCGCCCATGCCGCCGCCGGTCGTATCGAGGTTCAACACCAGCGGCTCGCCGGTCTTTTCGTCGCGCCCATTCGGGTAGCCCGCCTCGGCCAGCAGCTTCTTCGCCACCTCGGCCGATTTACGCTGCGCCTTGCCGTCGATCCAGTCGTAAACCGTCCGGTTGATCCCCGCCTCACCGGCTTCATAGCCGAAGATACCCGGCGGCAGCGGGCTTTGCGCCGCCAGCCCACGTCCATTCTGGAAGATGGAAATAAACTCCTCCTGGTCGATGACGATGGAGATGGCCTGGCGCAGCTTGGTCGCCCGCTCGTTCAAGCCGCCGACCAGCGGGTCGAGCATGTTGAAGCCCATGTAGAAGGTCGAGGCCTTGACCGAGGTGAGCAGGCGGATGCCCTTCTGCTGCATCTCATCGGTCAACGCCACGTCGCCGCCGACGTTGATGCGCACGGCCTGGTCGAAGCTGTCGGAAGAAATGCCCGAGGCGTCGAAATAGCCTTGCAGGAACTTGTTCCAGTAGGGAATCGCTTCCTTTTCGCGGGTGAATACCGCCTGCTCGACGAAAGGCAGCGGCTTGCCGCAATCCTCGAGCAGCCCGGCGGCCTTATCGCCCGCCTCGCCTTCGCAGGGATAGGTTTCGCCATGGAAATTCGGGTTGCGCGTCAGCACCATGCGGCGATTCGGGTCGTTCTCGCTCAGCATGTAGGGGCCGGTGCCGACCGGCCACCAGTCCAGCGTCAGGTTGCGCTCGG
>JAYRUZ010000283.1:0-2457 GCA_041918795.1 Azonexus sp.
TACCGACCGAAGTGCCGCCGTACTTTTGAACAATCAACGCCATGGATTTGTCCGGTTAAACGATGGAAACACGAAAAAAGAGGGTGGATTTTACCCCACCCTGCCCTTTTTCAGAAGAATTAAGCGCCTGGATCGATAGGCTCAGAGATCGGCCAGCGAACGCAAATGAGCCCCGACGCTACGGGCCAGCGAGGTCATCACGTAGCCGCCTTCGAGCATGGAGACGATGCGCTTGTTGCACAACTCGGCGGCCAGCTTCTTGAGATGATCGGTGACCCAGGCATAGTCCTTCTCGAACAGCTTGAGGCCGCCCATGTCGTCTTCGTAGTGGGCGTCGAAACCGGCCGAGATCAGGATCAGCTGCGGCTTGAATTCGCGCAGACGCGGCGTCCATACCTGCATGACGGCATCACGGAATTCCTCGCCGCCGGAACCGGCTGCGAGTGGCACGTTGCACATGTTGGCGGCCGGCTTGTCGGCGCCACTATAGGGGTAGAACGGGTGCTGGAAGATGCTGCACATCAGCACGCGCTCGTCGCCGGCGAAGCAGTCTTCGGTGCCGTTGCCGTGGTGCACGTCGAAATCGATGATGGCGACGCGCTCCAGGCCATGCGCCTTGATCGCGTGCATGGCGGCGACACCGATATTGTTGAAGAAGCAGAAGCCCATCGGCGTGCTCTTCTCGCAGTGGTGACCGGGCGGGCGGACGGAGCAGAAGGCGTTTTCGACTTCGCCGTTCATGACCAGATCGACCGCGTGGCAACCGGCACCGGCCGAACGCAAGGCGGCTTGCCAGGTATGCGGGTTCATTGCGGTATCCGGATCGAGGTGCACCACGCCGGTTTCAGGCGAAGCGCGCTTGATCCGTTCCAGATGAGCCGCCGGATGCACGCGCAGCAATTGCTCGAAAGAAGCGAGCGGCGCATCGAAGTAGTTGAAGTAGGCATCGATCCCCTGCGCGATCAGGTGATCGTTGATAGCGGTGAGACGTTGCGGGCATTCCGGATGATGCGAACCCATGTCGTGCAACTGGCAGTCGCGATGGGTGATGAAGGCAGTGGTCGTCACTTGTTATCTCTCTGCGCCTTTCGGCTTATAGGCTTGTGTTGAAATGTCATTATCGTCCCAATTCCCGGGCTGCTTCAAGTATTAGAATTTGTCTGAATTGTTAAGCGTCAATACGGAAAAACCACATGCCCGGTCCACTGAGTTCACCGTTCTCTCCCCAAGCCCGCCCCTTCGATGCCGTGCTTGCCCGCGCCGAGCAGATCATTCTCGGCAAACCGGTGCAAATTCGCCTCGCCGCGGCCTGCCTGCTGGCCGGTGGTCACCTGTTGATCGAAGACCTGCCCGGCATGGGCAAGACGACGCTGGCCCACACCCTCGCCCACCTGCTCGGCCTGCGCTTTTCACGCATCCAGTTCACCAGCGACCTGTTGCCGGCCGACATCACCGGCGTGTCGATCTTCGACCGCGAGCGCAACGACTTCCGCTTCATTCCCGGCCCGGTCTTCGCCCAACTGGTGCTGGCCGACGAAATCAACCGGGCGACGCCGAAAACGCAAAGCGCCCTGCTCGAAGCCATGGAAGAAGGCCAGGTGACCAGCGAGGGCGAGACGCGCACGCTGCCGACGCCCTTCTTCGTTATCGCCACGCAGAACCCGGCACACCAGATCGGCACCTTCCCGCTGCCTGAGTCGCAACTCGACCGCTTCCTGATGCGCTTAGAACTCGGCTACCCGGACCGTCAGGCCGAACGCACCCTGCTCGCTGCGGGTGGCCGCCGACGCGAAGCGGAAGAACAACTCGCCTTGCTGACGCCGGATGAATTGCCAGCACTGCAACGAGAAGTGGAAGCCGTGCATGTCGCCGAACCCTTGATCGACTATGTGCAGGCCCTGGTCGAGGCGACCCGCCATTCGCCCACTTTCCAGCATGGCCTGTCGCCGCGCGCCGGCCTCGGCCTGCTCGCCGCGGCCCGCGCCTGGGCCTGGCTGGCCGGGCGCGACATGGTCATTCCCGACGATGTGCAAGCCGTGCTGCCGGCCGTCGCCCGCCACCGACTGCGTTCGGCCCAGGGCGGCAGCGCAGCCACGGCCGAAGACATCGCAGCGCTGATCCGCGGCGTCGCCATCCCCTGAACGTGGAACTGGTCAAACGCCTGCAGATCCAGCTTTTCCGCTGGCACAGCGACGGCAGCACGACGTTTCGCCTCGGCCAGCGGCGCATCTTCATCCTGCCCTCGCGCCATGGCTTGCTCTTCGCGGTGACGCTCGTCGTCATGCTGCTGACGGCGATCAACTACGACCTGGCGCTCGGTCATGCCCTCGTCTTCCTGCTCGCCGGGCTGGGGTTGACCGGCATGATCCACGGCTTTCGCAACCTGTACGGACTGACCGTCACGCCGGGGCGAGCCGAACCGGTTTTCGTCGGCGAAGTCGCCCATTTCCCGCTGAC
>JAYRUZ010000284.1:0-2420 GCA_041918795.1 Azonexus sp.
GTGTGGCCGACGTACTGTCGCTCCAGCTCTGCCAGGTCGACCTCGGTCGCCGCCTGTCCCGCCTCGGCAAACAAAACGCGCGCCTTTGTCCTGTCTTCATTCCAGCCAAGCAGCACGCAAGCATCGTTATTCTGCAAAAGCAGAATTGCTGGCAACAATTCATCCCTGACAGCACCCAGCTGGCGCTTGGAAATACGCGACGCCAGCCCGGCACGCGCCGCAGCGCGGCGAAACACCGACGGTGACAGGCGCCCTTCCTGCAGCGGCAAGCCTGCCAGAAAGCCTTCCGGGGTCATCCCCCGGCCATGCATGCGTGACACCTCGATCAAACACGAAAGTAGCGGATCGTGTCGTCGCCAAGTTTCGCTGCCTGAGGGGGAATGGGACTCAAGATTTGTGACGTGAAGCGATTCGTTGCTCATTTGTTTTTATCTTTTCCTGGCTGTTCTCAATTGCGGCGACAGGTTAACAATGCTACAACATCGGCATACTGAAAAGTATAAAAAATGAGCCCCGCTCACCGGCGGGGCTCATCAATCTGTCTATCAGGCCATCAATGGAACGATCAACAGGGCAACCAGGTTGATGATCTTGATCAACGGATTAACCGCAGGGCCTGCCGTATCCTTGTACGGGTCACCAACGGTATCCCCGGTCACGGCAGCCTTGTGGGCCTCCGATCCCTTGCCACCAAAATTGCCGTCCTCGATGTATTTCTTGGCGTTATCCCAAGCTCCGCCACCGGTAGTCATCGAGATAGCCACGAACAAGCCGGTGACGATGGTGCCGACCAGCAAGCCACCCAAGGCCTGCGGGCCAAGCGCGAGACCGACGACGATGGGTACTGCCACCGGCAGGATCGACGGAATCATCATTTCCTTGATGGCCGCCACCGTCAGCATGTCGACCGCGCGGGAGTAATCCGGCGTCGCCGTACCTTCCATGATGCCCGGGATTTCCTTGAACTGGCGACGAACTTCTATCACCACCGCCCCGGCAGAGCGCCCGACGGCTTCCATGGCCATGGCGCCGAACAGGTAGGGAATCAGGCCGCCGAGGAAAAGACCGATGATGACCATGTGGTTGGAGAGATCGAAACTGCGCAATTCAGCCGGGATTCCTGCCGCCTCCAGACCATGCGTGTAGTCGGCGAAAAGAACTAGCGCCGCCAGGCCAGCAGAACCGATGGCGTAGCCCTTGGTCACGGCCTTGGTCGTGTTACCGACGGCATCCAGCGGATCGGTGACATTACGCACTTCCTTCGGCAATTCGGCCATCTCGGCGATACCGCCAGCGTTGTCGGTGATCGGACCGTAGGCATCGAGCGCCACGACGATCCCGGCCATCGACAGCATGGAGGTTGCGGCAATGGCGATACCGAACAGGCCGCCCATCGCATAGGCTGCATAGATGGCCACGCAGACCGACAGCACCGGCAAGGCACAAGCTTTCATCGAAACGCCGATACCGGCGATGATGTTGGTCGCATGCCCTGTCTGGCAGGAGGACGCGACATGCTTGACCGGCGCATAGTCGGTACCGGTGTAATACTCGGTGATCCAGACCAAGGCAGCGGTCAGCACCAGACCGACGACCGAGCAACCGAACATCGAGCCGGTCGTGATCTTGGCCGCCGCATCACCAGCGCCGATCAACCAGGAGGTAATCGGATAGTACGCGGCCAAGGCGAGCACACCGGCCACGATCAGGCCGCGGTACAACGCCGACATGATCTTACCGCCCTCGGTCGCCTTGACGAACATGCAGCCGACGATGGAAGCGATGATGGACACGCCGCCCAGTGCTAGCGGATAGAGCACCAGGTTCTCGCCCAGCCCCGGGAAGGACTTGATGGTCAGCGCAGCCAGCACCATGGTTGCGACCACGGTCACCGCGTAGGTTTCGAACAAGTCGGCCGCCATGCCTGCACAGTCGCCGACGTTGTCACCGACGTTGTCGGCAATAACCGCCGGATTGCGCGGATCGTCCTCGGGGATGCCGGCTTCGACCTTACCCACCAGGTCGGCACCGACGTCGGCACCCTTGGTGAAGATGCCGCCGCCGAGACGGGCGAAGATGGAGATCAGCGAGGAGCCGAAGGCCAGGCCGACCAGCGGCTCGATCACGTGATGCAGGTCGGCATTGCCACCCGACGCCTTGAGGAAGGCGTAGTAACCAGCCACGCCGAGCAGGCCCAGGCCAACGACCAGCATGCCGGTGATGGCGCCGCCCTTGAAGGCCACGGCCAGCGCCGGCGCAATACCGCCACGCGCGGCTTCGGCCGTGCGCACGTTGGCACGCACCGAGACGTTCATGCCGATGAAACCGGCAGCACCGGAAAGTACGGCACCAATCAGGAAGCCGAAGGCAGTCAGCCAGCCGAGCTTGGGTACCAGGCCGATCACCAGGAAGAGCACCAC
>JAYRUZ010000285.1:0-2413 GCA_041918795.1 Azonexus sp.
CCACCGACCTGTCGGAAACCGACGTGGTCATGGGGCGCGGCGAAAAGCGCCTGTTCCATGCCGTCAAGCAGGCCATCGACAGCTATTCGCCAGCCGCCGTCTTCGTTTACAACACCTGCGTCACCGCGCTGATCGGCGACGATGTCGACGCTGTCTGCAAGGCCGCCACCGAGCGCTGGGGCACGCCGGTCGTGCCAGTTGATGCCGCCGGCTTCTACGGCACCAAGAACCTCGGCAACCGGCTGGCCGGCGAGTCGATGTTCAAGCACGTCATCGGCACGCGCGAGCCCGAGCCGGCCAAGCCGCGCACCGACGGCCTGCCGACTTACGACGTCAACCTGATTGGCGAATACAACATCGCCGGCGAGTTCTGGCATGTCGCGCCGCTGTTCGATGAACTCGGCCTGCGCATCCTGTGCACGCTGTCCGGCGATTCGCGCTTCCATGAGGTGCAGACCATGCACCGCGCCAAGGTAAACATGGTGGTCTGCGCCAAGGCGCTGCTCAACGTGGCGCGCAAGATGCAGGACAACTACGGCATTCCGTTCTTCGAAGGCAGCTTCTACGGTGTCGCCGACATGTCCAACGCCCTGCGCGATTTCGCCAGGCTGATCGGCGACCCCGACCTGATGGCGCGCACCGAAGCCGTGATCGCCCGCGAGGAAGCCAAGTCGCGCGCGCGGCTCGATCCCTGGCGCGAAAAGCTCAACGGCAAGCGCGTGCTGCTCTACACCGGCGGCGTCAAATCGTGGTCCATCGTCTCCGCCTTGCAGGATCTCGGCATGAAAGTGGTTGCCACCGGCACCAAGAAATCGACCGAGGAAGACAAGGCGCGCATCCGCGAGCTGATGGGCGAAGACACCAAGATGATCGACGACGGCAGCCCCAAGGCGCTGCTCTCCACCTACCGCGAATACCAGGCCGACATCCTGATTGCCGGCGGCCGCAACCTGTACACGGCGCTCAAGGCGCGCATTCCCTTCCTCGACATCAACCAGGAGCGCGAATTCGGCTACGAAGGCTACACCGGTATGGAAGAGCTGGCCCGCCAGTTGGCGCTGTCGATGAACAGCCCGGTGTGGGAAGCCGTCCGCCGCCCGGCCCCGTGGGCGCGGCAGAATGCGGCGGGCAAGGTGCTGGCTGCCTGAATCCGACAACTTTCCCTTCGACAGGAATTGAAAAGGCCGGGCATGCCCGGCCTTCTTTTTGCCTGAATCCCGCTTCGCTCAGGGCAGCTTGAACTGTCCGACCGCCGCCTGCAGTTCGTGCGCCATGCGCTGCATTTCCTCGGCGGCGCCGGCGTTGCCGGTCATCGTCGCGCTGACTTCCTCGGCCATGCTGGCGATGTGCTCGACGTTGGCCGCAATATCGTTGGCCGCCGTGCCCTGCTCGCGCGTGGCCTGCGCCACGTCGCGCGCCTTGGCTACCGAGTCGTCGGCCTCGCGGCGAATATCGCCCAGGATGTCCGCGACCTCGCGCACCTGCGCCATGCTGGCCTGCACCTGCGGCACGGTCTCCTGCATGGTATTGACCACCCCGTCGGTTTCGACCTGCACCGACTGCACGGTAGTCGCGATGCGGGTGGTCGCTTCCGAGGTGCGTTCGGCCAGCTTGCGTACCTCGTCGGCCACCACGGCGAAACCGCGGCCCTGTTCGCCGGCGCGCGCCGCTTCGATGGCAGCATTCAAGGCCAGCAGGTTGGTCTGGTCGGCAATTTCCTTGATCACGTTGGCCACCGAGCCGATCTCGATCGAACGGCTCTTCAGTTCCTCGACCTTGGTCGCCGAAGCCGAGATCAGGCGTTCGACTTCCTGCACTTCCGACGCCGCTTTTTCCACCGCTGCCTGACCATGCGATGCCTTCTGCAAGGTATCGGCCGCCCGCTCTTCGGTGGCCACGGCAATTTCCGACACCTCGTTGATGCTGACCGTCACCTCTTCCAGCGCCGCCGCGCTGGTGATCGTCGCCTGCGCCTGCTCGTGGCTGGCCGTCGCCACCTGGCTGGCGGCCGTCGCGATGTGCTGGGCATGCGAAGTCAGCGAGTCGGCCACGGTCACCATCTTCTTCATCATGCTGACCAGGCCGTCACGCATATTGGCCACGGCTGCCAGCATGCTGCTCTGCTCGGCGGCGCCGAGATCGATCGGCTGACTGAGATCACCTTGAGCGATGGCCTGTACGACGGAAACCGCGTAGGTCGGCTCGCCACCCAACTGCTTCAGGATGCTGCGGGCCACGAACAGGAAAATTGCGATGATTGCGACGATGATGGGAATCGCCAAGCCCAGCATCCGGGTCGCCTGGCTCCAGAAAGCGGCGCTGACGTCGTCGAGATAGACGCCGGCCCCGAGCACCCAGCCCCACGGCGAAAACAGGTTGGCATACGACACCTTGGCCACGTTGGCCCCGCCCG
>JAYRUZ010000286.1:0-2363 GCA_041918795.1 Azonexus sp.
CGCTCTTCGGCGACCGAGAGTCGGATGTCGCTGGTGCTCATGATGACTTCCTCCTTGCGCTGATAGACCGGTTAACGGATTGCCCGTTCGGCATCTTGAGACAAGCAGGTTTTGTTCCCGGCTGACGCTGCGGGTCAATGCGCTCTCAGCAGGGGCTTTCAGGCACTCTCGGGATAGAGCAGCTCTTGCGCGGTTTCGAACAACTCCCGCTCTTCGAAACGCACATGGTCGGTCAGCAGCGAGCCGAATTCCGCCAGCCTGGCGCCGTCCGGGTGCTGGAGGGCTAGTCCGAGTTGGCGCAGACGAACGTGCTCGGTGAGCGTGCGTTCGACCAGTGCGTCCTGGCCGATCGCTTTCAGTTGCCGCAGGATGCCTTCTTCTTCGTCGCGAAAATGGGCCTCCATGAACTCAAGGTATTGCTCGACGATCTCTGCCGCCGCCTGAACGATCGCGGCACTGGCGCCGGAGTCGGCGGCAAAGCGTGCCAGACGGGCCATTTTGAGTGCGATGTGGTGTTCACGGGAATGTTGCTGTAGCGCGGCGTGGCGTTTCATCGCGTGCCTCTCTGTGTGTGGCGCTTGACCAGGGTGACCATCGTCACGATGAAGACGACAAGTACCAGGCCGTTGAGCAGGGCAGCGTGGTGGCGCAGGGCGAAGTTCCCGGCCAGGCCGCCGAGCAGGCGTATTGCCAGCGTCAGGTGGAGCAGGGCCATCGGCAGATAAAGTGCCGGATGGTAAGGAATCTTGATCCGGGTTACGGCCGGGAAGATGATCGGGGCGTGCCCGAAGACCATGGAGAAAACGAAGCCGAGTCCGATAGCGTGTAGTGCCGCATCGCGCCAGGGGTGGCCGGGCTGAAAGGCGCCAGCCAGTCCGAGCAGGCCGGCGATGCCTAGCCAGACGTAGCCGGAGAGCAGGCAGGCGGCAATGAAGCGGGTCAATCCTTCGCTGGCGATATTGTGCCGGGCGATGTCGTAGCGCATCAGCCAGCCGGCCAGGGCGAGCAGGCCGCAGGCAAGGATGCGGTCGGCCGCAGCGGCGGCGGCGCCGAGCAGGATAGCTACGATGGCGACAAACCACTGCCGGGCGACTGGTGGGGTGGGCAGGAAGCGCGTCAGTTCCAGCCGTTCGCCGGCGATGGTCAGAACAAGGAAGAGCAGCCACCAGGCAATGGCCAGGCTCAGGTCTCCGGTGCTCAGCCAGACGATGTTGCCGATCAGCCAGCAAGCCGCCGCCAGGGTCAGAACGATAGTGAATATCGCCCATTGGCGGCGCAGCGCAACCACGCTGGCGGCTACCAGGCCGAGGGCGGCCAGTGTTCCCAGGGCTTGAGCGATAGCTGACGGTGCCCCGGCCAGCAGGGCGATACCGCCGGCGCCAGCCGCTAGTGGGGCGGTGTAGGCCCAGCCCTGGCCGATGGCCACGGCGCGTTCCAGACTGATCACCGTACCGAAAAAGGCCGCGATCATCAGCGGCGCATGGAAGGCAGCCGCCTGGTTGGCCAGCGCCGGCACTTCCCAGCCGACGCGGGCGAGGCCGGCCAGCACGCCGCCGAGCAAGGAGAGCATGCCGAGAAAGAGGAGCGGCAGGCGGCCGCCTGGCTTGAGGTCAGGCATCGTTTAGGGCGAGTCCGAATCGGTCCAGCCGAGGCGCTGCCGGCACTGTTCGCTCATCATCTTGGGTTCCCACGGCGGATTCCACACGACCCTGATATCGACTTCGATATCAGGCGGCAGGATGCGCCCCAGTTCGGTGTGGGCATCGTCGACGATCATGTCGCCCATCGGGCAGGCCGGGGAGGTCATGGTCATCTCGATATGCAGCGCCTTGTCCGTCAGGTCGATGCGGTAAATCAGGCCCAGATCGACGATATTGGCGCCGATCTCGGGATCGGCCACGTTGCGCAGGGCGGCACGGATGGTTTCGATAGTCGGCGCGTCGGTCATCGGGGGCGGGAAACGTTAGAATGCGACGAGGGCATCCTAGCAGCCTGGGTGCTGCCCGTATTTAGCAGGGAGCAAATTTGCATGGAACGCTTCACCATTTCTCTCGACGAGTCGCTGGCTCGCCAGTTCGACCAACTGATCGCCACGCGCGGCTACAGCAATCGCTCCGAGGCGGTGCGCGATCTGATCCGGGGTGCCATCGAGAGTGACCGCCAGCGCGATACGCCGTCCGGCCATTGCGTGGCCAATCTCTCCTACGTGTACAACCACCACGAGCGCGAACTGGCCGAACGGCTGACCGGCCTGCAGCACGACCATCACGATCTGACGGTGGCGGCCATGCACAGCCATCTGGATCACGACAATTGTCTGGAAAGCGTCATCCTGAAAGGGGCGACGGCGGATGTCCGACAAT
>JAYRUZ010000287.1:0-2349 GCA_041918795.1 Azonexus sp.
GCAGCGATCTGGCTCATGGCAGCGACAGCGCAATTCGAATGCGGTGAGGCTAATTGAAGCCGAAGAGCGACCCAAATACCGATTTCTGCATTGCATATGCCGCCCCGGTTTTTGCCCAAAAACGGCCGTGCACCGCAGCAGTGGGCAAAAAAGGCCGGCGCACTGGCAAGTATCTTGCTGCGTTGAGGAGATCAACCGCCACGAACGATCGCATCCCAATGAAAAAAGTCGTCCCGCCCCCCGAGTCCGCCAGGGAAGAACTCGGCGAACAGGAGCAGTTGCTGATTCGCGAAAGCATCCGCCTGCTCAGCCGGGGGCTGCCGCTGGACAAGGCAATCCGCGAAATGCTGCATCTGCTCTCCGAACTGCTCGGCCTGAACCGCGGCCGGGTCGTGCTGCCCGATCCGGCCAGCGGCGAACTGCGCATCCGCATCGCCTACGGCCTGACCAAAGCCGAGATCGAGCGCGGCCGCTATGCCCCGGGCGAGGGCATTACCGGCCGGGTGATCCAGAGCGGCGAGACGCTGATCGTCCAGGACATCGACAACGAGCCGATCTACCTGGCCCGCTCGGTCCGCCGCGAGGCGTTGCCCGACGAAACGGTGTCCTTCATCGCCCTGCCCATCCTGGTCGACCGCAAGGTGGCCGGCGTGCTCGGCGTGCATCGCCTGCGCTCGCGCCAGCGCCAACTTGGTGCAGACCTGCAGGTCTTGAAGACGGTGGCGGAGCTGATCGGGCAGATTTTCAAGATCGACCAGTTGATCGAAAAGCGCACCGCCGACCTGCGCCAGGAAAACCAGAGCCTGCGCGCCGCCATCCAGCAGCGCAAGGTGGCCAAATCGAACTGGGGCATCATCGGCGAAGAACCTCAATTGATCGCCGCCCTCGACCAGCTGGAGCAGGTTTCCGGCAGCGACGCGACGGTGATGCTGCTCGGCGAGTCGGGCACCGGCAAGGAATTGTTCGCCCGCGCCCTGCACCTGCAAAGCCCGCGCCGCGACCAGCCTTTCATCAAGGTCAATTGCGCCGCCATTCCGGAAACCCTGTTCGAATCCGAGTTGTTCGGCCACGAAAAAGGCGCCTTCACCAATGCCGTACAGCAACGCCTCGGCCGCTTCGAGCAAGCCAACGGCGGCACCCTCTTCCTCGACGAAATCGGCGACTTGCCGCTGCCGGTGCAGGTCAAGCTGCTGCGCGTGTTGCAGGAGAAGGTCATCGAGCGCCTGGGCGGGCGCAAGGAAATCCCGGTCGATGTGCGCATCGTCGCCGCCACCCACCAGGACATGATGGCGCTGGTGCGGGCCGGGCGTTTCCGCCTCGATCTCTATTACCGCTTGAACGTCATCCCCATCCGCCTGCCGGCGCTGCGCGAGCGGCCGGGCGACATCAAGCTGCTGGTGCGCCATTTCGTCTCCCAGCTCAACCAGCGCCACCAGCGCAACATCGCCATCTCGCCCGAGGCCATGTCCAGTCTGGTTTCCTACCCCTGGCCGGGCAATATCCGCCAGCTCTACAACGTGTGCGAGCGCATCGTCCTGCTCGCGCGCAGCGACGAGATCGACGAAGCCACGGTCGATTACGTGCTGGTCACCGAGGCCCAGGGCCAACCGGTCGAAGTGCTGGCGCCCGCCATGCGCACCGCCGAGCCGGCCCCGCTGCCGGCGCCGGCCGCTCCGGCGACGGATAGCGCCATCCGCAACTATCAGCCGGTGGCCGGCAGCGAAAAGGAGCGCATCGCCGCCGCCCTGCTCGCCCACGGCGGCAACAAGTCGCGCACCGCACAGGCCCTGAACCTGACGCTGCGCCAGCTGAACTACCGCATCCAGGTGCTCGACATCCCGACCCGGCGTTGAACAATTGGTTAACGAATTGTGCACAATTTGTTAACCCCGCTTTTCTGACAATTCACCAAGACACTGATTCGCAATGATTTTTTAACCTGGCACAGCGGTTGCAATAGGGAAGACATCCGCCGGAAGCATTCGGCACCGACCTTCCCTCCAGGAGACTGCTTATGTCCATTGCCAGCCAAGCCAGCGCGAATGTGCACCATTCGGCTGCCACCATCCCGCCCTCCGTTCTCGCCGAAGACGACAGCCTCGCCACCGTCCGCAACGTGATCGCCGCGCACCTCGTGCCCAAGGTGCTCGACGTCGATCTCAAGGCCGAATACCCCGAAGACTTCCTGCGCGCCCTCGGCCAGGCCGGCGGCTTCCGCGGCGCTGCCCAGCCGGCCTTCGGCGGCAACGGCCTGGGCATGAAGCATGTCGTGCAGGTCATGGAGGAAGTGGCCAAGGAATGCCTGTCGAGCGCCTTCCTGGTCTGGTGCCAGACCGCCTGCGCCCGCTA
>JAYRUZ010000288.1:0-2290 GCA_041918795.1 Azonexus sp.
GACCGCTGCACCGGCGTTACCCAGCGCTTGCTGATGCTGTCGCGCCTGCCCCAGCAGCAGGCGCAGGCGGTGGCCTTGAACCCGGCGGTGTCCGACACCGTGGCCCTGCTCGATTTCGATGCCCGCAGCCACGGTATCGTGCAGATGCTGGAACTCGACCCCACCGAGCCGCGCGTGCTGGCCGACGACAGCGATCTGCGCATGCTGGTACTCAATCTGGTTCAGAATGCCCACCATGCGATGCCGAATGGCGGGCAACTGCTGGTGCACACGGCACAGGAAGGCGAGCTGGCGGTGATCGAGGTGGTCGACCGAGGCTGCGGCATTCCGGAAGAAGTGCAGGCGAGGATTTTCGATCCGTTCTACAGCCATCGGGCCGATGGCGAGCGCGGTACCGGCCTCGGCTTGACCATCTGCAAGAGCATTGTCGAGCGTTATGGCGGAACGATTGCCGTATCGAGCGTCGCCGGGGTAGGAACCACTTTCCGTGTCCAGTTGGCGCGGGTGAGCGAATAAGGTCATGAAGAAACTGATACTCGTCGTCGATGACGACCAGGTGTTCAACCGGCTGCTCGTCGAGCAGATCGGCGACATGGGCTTCGAAGTGCTGGGCGCACAGAACTGGGCCGAGGCTTCGCTCATCCTGTCCGAACGCGAACCGGACCTCGTCTTTCTCGACCTGCGCCTGCCCGACGCCGATACTCCCCAGTTGGTCGAAACCCTGGCCGGGCAGTTCCCGGTCATCGTGCTCACCGGCTACGGCTCGATCCGCAATGCGGTCAGCCTGATCCAGGCCGGTGCCGCCGAGTACCTGACCAAGCCGGTCAGCCTCGACGAGCTGGAAATCACCATCCGACGCGAGTTGGAAAACGCCGAGTTGCGCCAGCGCAATGCCTTCTACCAGCGCCAGATGGCTTCGCGCCGGCCGGGGCCGCTGATCGGCGAATCGAAGGCGATGGACGAGCTCAGGAGCTTGATCGATGCCGTGGCGCCGACCGATGCCACGGTGCTGATCCAGGGCGAATCCGGAACCGGCAAGGAGATGGTGGCGCAGGCCATCCACCAGGGCAGCCTGCGCCACGAGCGCGAAATGCTGACCATCGACGGCGGCACCCTGCAGGAAACCCTGTTCGAATCGGAACTCTTCGGCCACGAGCGCGGTGCCTTCACCGGGGCCGATCGGCAGAAGAAAGGCCTGATCGAGGAGGCGGCGGGCAGCACGCTCTTCCTCGACGAGATCGGTGAGACGACGCCGGCCAACCAGGCCAAGCTGTTGCGCGTGCTGGAAACCGGTACCTTCCGGCGCGTCGGCGGTGCCAAGACGCTGAAGTCGGATGTGCGCTTTGTCGTGGCGACCAATCGCGACCTGGCGGAAGTCAGCCAGAATGGCGGTTTCCGCAGCGACCTGTATTTCCGGCTGGCCAGTTTCGTCATCAAGGTGCCGCCGCTGCGCGAGCGGCGCGAGGATATTCCCTTGCTGGCGGAACATTTTCTCCAGCGCTTCTCGCGCGGTATCGAGCGCAAGCTGGTGCCGGAGGCGCGCAAGCTGCTGCTGGCCTACGATTGGCCGGGCAACGTGCGCGAACTGCGCAACCTGATCGAACGTGCAGCCATCCTGGCCGGGCGGGAAGAGCGCATCCGCCCCGAACACTTTGGCGCCCTCGCTTCGCGCCGGGAGGATGCGGTGATCTTTGCCTTCGATCATGAGCCGCGCCTGGAAGAGCTGGAGCGCGAATGCCTGCGCCAGAGCCTGGCTCGGCATGACGGCAATCGGGCCAAGGTGGCGGCGGTGCTCGGTATCAGCGAACGCAATATCTATCGCCTGATCAAGCAATACGAACTGGGCGACTGAGTCCTGCCAATCCGGCAGGGCGTTGGCGCGCTGGCGTGGAAGGCCCTGTCAATTTGGCAGGGTGCCAACTTAAACCGAATCAAGCACTTAGCATTTTGCCACCGATTCTGGCTGCCATTTTGGCAGGCTGGCCATGAGGCCGGATTTTCTCGTGTTTTTATTTTCAATATAAATCAATTGCTTATGCGTGCATCACGGGGTGGCACGCGAAGTGCTCATAGAGAGCGTCCCGGCAGGTGCCGAGGCCGTTTCTGCCCCAATGGTGGAGGCGCAGACTAGAAAACTCGAGAGGATATATATGAAGAAGCTGTCGACTATTGCTGCTGTTGTTATCGTTTCCCTGGCTGCTGCCACCTCCGCCATGGCCGAACAGAAGGGGATGTCCGGCATGTCGGGTATGGAAGGCCAGAAGGGCATGTCCGGTATGTCGGGCATGGG
>JAYRUZ010000289.1:0-2284 GCA_041918795.1 Azonexus sp.
CGCCCAGGCAGTTGCGTACGATTTCTGCCGTCGTATCGCCATAGCGTAACGGCAAGGTGAACCAGAAACGGCTGCCTTCGCCCAGGCAGCTCTGGACGCCGACCGAGCCGCCCATCAACTCGACCAGGCGCCGGGTAATGGCGAGGCCGAGCCCGGTGCCGCCGAAGCGACGGGTCGTCGAGTTGTCGGCCTGTTCGAACAGGCCGAACAGCTTGTCGAGCGCATGGTCGGGGATGCCTAATCCGGTGTCCTCGACTTCGAAGCGCAGGCGCAAGCCCTCGGGTTCGGCCGCCAGGCTGCGCACCCGGAGGGTGACACAGCCCCGTTCGGTAAATTTGATGGCGTTGCCGGCGTAATTGATCAGGCACTGGGTAATACGCACCGGGTCGCCAATCAAGGGCACGTTGATCGGGTCGGCCTCGATACGCAGTTCGAGGCCTTTCTCCTGCGCTCTTTCGCCGAGCACGACGGTGACGCGATCGAGCAGTTCGTTCACGTTGACCGGTGCCTCGTCGAGTATCAGTTTGCCGGCCTCGATCTTGGAGATGTCGAGCACATCGTTGATGACGCTGAGCAGGTGTTGCGTCGCGTGGTCGATCTTGTCCAGGCGTTCCAGCTGTTCGGCAGTCGGTTTATCCCGGCGCAGCAGGTGCACCATGCCGAGCACGGCATTCATCGGTGTGCGGATTTCGTGGCTCATGTTGGCCAGAAAGGTGCTCTTCGCCTGATTGGCGGCTTCGGCGGCCAGGCGTGCCTGTTCGAGCTGATGGGTGCGCAGGCGGACCTGCTCTTCCAGATGGCCGCGGTGCTCGGCCAGTTCCTCGACGATGCGCCGGTTTTCGCTGATATCGGAAAAGGCGATCACGGTTCCGCTCAAGATTCCATCCCGCCAATAGGGCGAGACCGTCAGGCGAACCGGAAATCCTTCACCATTCTTGCGCCAGAACCATTCCTCAAGTCGTCGCGTCTGGCCGTCGCGTGCTGTCTGGCGGATCGGGCACTCGTCGACCGGATAAGGGCTGCCGTCCGGCTTGCGGTCATGGAAGAGGAAGTGCTCGTCCTGGCCGAGCACTTCCTCTTCGGAAAATCCCAGCAAGGCCAGCGCGGATGGGTTGATGAAGGTGCAGATGCCGTGGCTGTCGGTGCCGTACACGCCTTCGCCCAGGGCCTGCAGGATCAGGTGCTGGTAGGCGCGGCTGGCATTCAGCGCTTGCTCGGCCCTGACCAGGTCGGTCAGGTCGATGTCGAGGCAGAACATCATGGGCCCGTGGTCGCTCGTCTCGATCACCGTGTGACTGGAATAAACGTCGACCACGCTGCCGTCCTTGCGTTTCAACGGCAGGCGTCCGGCGGGGACGCCGCAGTGGTTGTCGAACATCCAGGCGACCGCCTGTTTGACCTCGTCGAGCATTTCGGGCGGGATGATCAGGTCGTACAGCGAGGCGCCGATGGCTTCTTCGGCGCTGAAGCCGTAAATGCGCGCCGACGCGCTGTTCCAGTAGCGCACCGTGCCATCTGCGCCATAGCCCTGGATGGCCAGGGCATCGACGTTTTCGAACACGGCCCGGAAGCGGGCTTCGGCGGCAGACAATTGCTGCATGGCCCGGTCGTTGCGAACGCGTTCCTCGCGCAGGCGCCGGTTGGTACTGAGCAGGGCGCCGGTGAATACGCTCAAGGCCGTCAAGCCCAACAGCAGCATGACGACGGCAACGGTCGAGTAGCGCTCCCAGATGTCGCGGGCAGTGACTTCTGGCGCCCGGTCGAAGGGCGGCAGGCGCAGTTCGCGCATCAACTCGTCTACCGGGCGGTAGTCACCGGGAATGTTGAAGCCGTGGATTTTTGATGCCTTGAGCAGGGGGCTGCCATGCGGGATGGCGAGTATGGCCGAGGCCACTCGGCGGGATAGGGCCGGATCGGCCCAGGGCATGGCCGACAGGGGCCATTCCGGATAGAGCGGCGTCGAGGTCTGCAACGGGAAACCGGCAAACTTCTGCGCATTGAGCACGCGCAGGCGCGAGGTCTCCAGCTTGCCTTCGCGTTGCATTGCCTCAAGGATGCCGCTGCGGACAAAGGCGGCATCGGCCTCGCCGTTGAGCACGGCATAAAGCGCCTTGTCCTGGGGTTGTCCGGTTTCGATCAGACGGGCATCGGCCGGCAGATGGATGCCGCGTTTCTTCAACTCGTAAGCCTGCATCTGGTAGCTGCCGAGCGAACTGGCCGAACTGCTGGCGATGCGTTTGCCGCGCAGGTCGTCGATGCTGCGCAGGTCGTGGCGTTCGCTCAG
>JAYRUZ010000290.1:0-2273 GCA_041918795.1 Azonexus sp.
GGTCACGACCCGGTGGCCCTGCAGGACGGCGACCTGATCGAAGCCGCCGGCTATCGTCTGGAATTTCATAACGGCCGCCCCCCGGCAAAAGGCTGACCGCCAGCAATGACCAATCATCCTCCTCCACCCCGTCGCTCGGCCGCAGAACAACATCGACTGGATGCCTTGTTCCGCCAGATGTTCGAACACAACATCAGCTTCCACGAAGTGCTCGGCTTCGAACTGGCGTCGCTCGCCCCTGCGGCTCCGGCGCTGCGTTTTGCCATGCGGAAGGATCTGATCGGCCATTACCTGCACGGCCGCCTGCATGGCGGCGTGATCGCCACCGCGCTGGATGCGGCGGCCGGGCTGGCCGTCATTGTCGGCATTGCCGAGAAGTATTGCCACGAAACTGCCGAACAGGTGGCACACCGTTTCGGTCGAGTCGGCACCATCGACCTGCGTACCGATTACCTGCACCAGGGCATCGGCAAGACCTTCACGGCTACCGGCCGCCTGACCCGTCTCGGCGGTCGCATCGCCTCGGCCCAGATGACGCTGGAAAACGAAGCCGGCCTGCTCATCGCCACCGGCTGCGCCTCCTACGTCATCAGCTAGAGAATCGGCACCCCCTGGTGCTCGCCGCGTTCATACACGACATTGGCGCGACCGACGATCAGTGGGTCGAGATTGCCGATACGCGCCGTGTCCTTGTTGGCATACGGCAGCTTGTGCAGGATGTAGCGCATCGCATTGAGGCGTGCCCGCTTCTTGCAGTTCGACTTGATCACCGTCCACGGCGCGTCGGCAGTGTCGGTATGGAAGAACATCGCCTCCTTGGCCTTGGTGTACTCATCCCATTTATCCAGTGATGCCATGTCGATCGGCGACAGCTTCCACTGCTTGAGCGGGTGCACCTTGCGCTCGCGGAAACGGCGGCGCTGCTCCTCCTGGCTGACCGAAAACCAGAACTTGATCAGGTGCGTACCGTTGCGCACCAGCATGCGCTCGAATTCCGGCGCCTGACGCACGAATTCCGAATACTCGAAATCGGAACAGAAACCCATCACCCGTTCGACACCGGCCCGGTTGTACCAGGAACGGTCGAACAGCACGATCTCGCCATTGGTCGGCAAATGCTGAACATAGCGCTGGAAATACCACTGGCCACGCTCGGTTTCGCTCGGCTTCTCGAGAGCGACGACGCGTGCGCCCCGCGGATTCAGGTGTTCCATGAAACGCTTGATCGTACCGCCCTTGCCTGCGGCATCGCGCCCCTCGAACAAAATCACCACCTTCTGCCCGGTTTCCTTGACCCAGGCCTGCAACTTCAGCAGTTCCACCTGCAAGCGGTATTTCTGGTGTTCGTAATTGGCCCGCTGCATGAGGTTCTTGTAGGGATACCCACCCTCCCGCCAATCCGGAGCCAATTCGTCATCGGGATTCGGTGCCAACTGGCCGACGATCATGCGCTGCTGCTTGAGCACGCTCTTCAGCAGGGCGACCGACTCCTCGACGGGCATGCCGGCTACCACGTCGTGCATCGCACCCATTTTTGCTTCCTGGGTCGCGTCCACCGCAGCATGCACGGAAAATTGCTCAATGGCCGGAGGAGTTAGCTGAGGCGGAATATCGCCCTGCGTGACCAGGCGCTGCCGTGAGGAAGGACGCTTCCGTGCCGTCGGTTTGTCGGCAGCCGGCGCTGCGGGCTTTGTTTTTCTGGTGACCATACCCCTTCTCCCACAAAGGATCGAAAGGGCTTATTTCATGCCAATGACAGCGACTTGTCTAGTCCAGCAACTCGACCGGAATCATGGCCCGCAGAACCGTCTGCATGTCACCGCGACGAACGCGGTTGCTCAGCCACCACAAAGCCCCCTTTTTCACACTCCAATCGGACTCATGCCCGGCCAGCAACAACGAGGCCATACGCCCAAGCGTCGGTTGATGCCCAATGACCAACACCGAGCCAGCGGCATCTGGCCAGCCGGATGCCGCAATCAGTTCCGAGACGCAGGCATTGGGGCCGATCTTGCGGTTCGTTTCGAACGGGAGTTTGAGCGCCTCGGCCGTCTGCTGCGTACGCACCGCCGGGCTGACGATGATCCGCAGATCCTTCGGTTGATGCGCCCGAATCCACTCTCCCATCAAACTCGCCTGCTTCTGACCGCGCTCGGTCAGGCGACGCAGCATGTCATCGTCGCCATCCTCGGCTTCGGCATGACGCCACAAGAGCAAATCCATAGAGGTCTCCTTCGCGAAAGGCGGCATCATGAACTCCCGTTGTTACATGC
>JAYRUZ010000291.1:0-2248 GCA_041918795.1 Azonexus sp.
CTGCCCACCTTCCACGGTGCACTGGCCTTTTCGGGCAAAAATGCGGTCGGCCTGATCAACTGCTTCGCCGGCTTCTCCACCTTCGCCGCCCAGCCCTTGCTCAATATTCACGACATCGTGACGCATGCCGGGGTACGCGGCCAGGGCATCGGCCAGGCCTTGCTCGGCTGGGCCGAACGGCGGGCGCGTGAGCTGGGTTGCTGCAAATTGACGCTGGAAGTGCTGTCCAACAACGCGCGGGCACTGGCCTCCTACGAGCGCGCCGGCTTCGCGCCCTACGTGCTCGACCCGCAGGCCGGGCACGCGCTCTTCCTGCAGAAATACCTCGTCGACTGAAGGGCCTCAGTTGCCCATGTAGCGGCCGGCCTTGTGATTGACCGCGATGACCAGATTGAGTGCCAGTGCGCCGACGATCGACAGGCCGACGCTGAGCGGATCGCGCACGAAGATGGCGGCGCCCAGGATCAGGCAGTCGGCCGCCATTTGCAGCTTGCCGGCACGCCAGCCGCGCGTGTTCTGCAAGTGGATGACCAGGATGCCCAGGCCGCCCAGGCTGGATTTGTGGCGGATCAGCATCAACAGGCTGATGCCGGCCAGAAAGCCGCCCATGATGGCGGCGAACAGCCGGTCCAGGCTGGCGAAGCTGACCAGCCTGGGCAGCCACTCCGAATAGATCGACAGCAGGCTGACCGCGATGAAGGTCTTCAGCGTGAACGCCTTGCCCATGGCGCGCAGGGCTAGCGCGTAGAACGGAACGTTGATGGCGAACAGCACCGGCCCCAGGGCCCAGCCGGTAGCGTAATGAACGAGGAAGGCGAGGCCAACGGTGCCGCCGGTGAGCAGGCCGGCCTCGCGGAAAAGCAGCACCGTGAATGCGAAGAAGAGCGGAGCGACGAGCAGCGACTGGGCATCCTCGAACAGGCTGTGGCCGCTGGCGTGGGCTTGGTGGGACATGGAGGCCGGCCCGGAACTCAGGCGAGCAGCTTGCCCAGGGTGGCCATCGCCACCGTCAGCCCGCCCAGGCACAGGTTGACCAGCACCAGTTGCCGGATGCGGTTCATCGCCGCACCACCGGCCGGCCAGTCGGCGGCTTCGACCGCTTCGCCCAGCTTGCGGTAATGCACATGGCGAATCAGCGTGAAGATGACGATCATGACCAGACCAGTCGCCATCATCAGGTGCCAGTACCACGGCGCCTGCCCCGGACCCGCCAGGTGCATCAGCCCGAAGCCGGAAAACAGGATGGCGAAGACGGCCAGCGCAACGGCGCTGAAGAAGCGTCCCAGTATCGCGGCCAGCAGCGGCAGGCGCTGTGGCGGCTGGAGTTGGGCGGCGGCTACCGGACGCAGGCAGAAATGAGCGAAGAACATGCCGCCGACCCAGACGATGACGCCGGCGAGGTGGAGGAAAAGCAGGGTGGAGTGCATGGTTTTTATTTGGCGTGTTGGGGTGGTGCAATTCTGCCTGAAAAATAGGCGGCTCCAGCACTCGGCGACTTTGCCCGCTCGCGCAATCGTGATGGGAGTGGCTCGTGGATGCCTCCTGCCGGGTAGGCAAGTCCCGCGCTGTATCGCCCGGTTGCAAGACAATCAGGTGCGGGTGGAACAGCTAAGGGCTGCGTTGTTGAGTCAGCGCTGCGACTTGGGTTGTTTGAAATAGTCGCGCAGCACTGCCAGCGAGCGGCTGTAGCTGTGCCGGATCTGCGCCTCGTCGTAACGATGTTCGGCGCCGACCGGGCAGGCCTGGCGGGCGAGGCAGCCGTGGGCACAGGCGGATTCGGGGCGCAGCCGGTAGCGGCTGCAGGTTTCCAGGTTGAATTGGCCGCCGGCCAGCGCCTTGGCCGGGCAGGTGGCGATGCAGGGCGGGTTTGGGCAACTCGAACACGGACTGCTGCGGTGCACGGCCTCGGAAGGGCAAAAATCGGTGTCGGCGACGACGACGGCGCGATAGGCGTACCAGCTGCCCCATTCCGCATCGACGCCGACCATGATCGGCGAAGGCGCATGCCAGCCGGCCAGTTGGCCGAGCGCCTGCAGGCCGATGGGGGCATCGCCGGGGTAGAGGATGCGGTAGCGATGGTTCGGTGCATGGGCGGCGAACCAGCGCTGCAAGGTGGCGACGGTGTAGTCGTCGATCGGGTCGGGGCCGGGCAGGTTGGCGGCCTGCACGCCTTCCCACAGGCGACGGCCGGCGTGGCCGATCAGGATCAACTGTCGTTCGCCGGGCTCCAGCTCAAGGCGACTGACGA
>JAYRUZ010000292.1:0-2200 GCA_041918795.1 Azonexus sp.
CCCCTGCGTGCCATGGAGTGGTGTCAGGAGAACGTGCCCGATCTGGTCATCGTCGATTACATGATGCCGCAGATGGACGGCCTCAAGTTCATCGCCGCCTTCCGCGCCCTGCATGGGCGTGACGAGATTCCGGTGCTGATGATCACCGCCAACGACCAGAGGGACGTGCGCTACGAAGCGCTGATCGGCGGTGCCAACGATTTCCTGACCAAGCCGATCGACCGCATCGAATTTTCGGCGCGGGTGCGCAACATGCTGTCGATCCGCGCCGGCCAGCGCTATCTGGCCAATCGGGCCGAGGAGCTGGCCGGTTTGGTCGAGGAGCGGACCAAGGATATTCGCGATCGCGAGCGCGAACTGATCTTCCGGATCTGCCGCGCTGCCGAATTCCGCGACCCGGAAACCGGGGCGCACATCCAGCGCATGGCGCATTATTCGCAAGTCATCGCCAAAGGCCTCGGGCTGGACGTGGCGACGGCCCGGCTGATCCTGGAGGCGGCGCCGATGCACGACGTCGGCAAGATCGGCATCCCGGATTTCATCCTGCTCAAGCCCGGCAAGCTGACGTACGAGGAATTCGAGGTCATGAAGGGCCACGCCCGTCTCGGCTGGGAACTGCTCAAGGACAGCGGCTCGGAAGTGCTGCGGGCTGGCGCCGAGATTGCCTTGTCGCATCACGAAAAGTACGACGGTACGGGCTATCCCGGCGGCCTGAACGGCAATCAGATTCCGTTGTTCGGTCGCATTGTCGCGGTGGCCGATGTGTTCGATGCCCTGACTTCGGAAAGGCCCTACAAGAAGGCCTGGCCGCTCGAAGATGCCCGCCGGCTTCTGGAGGAAGGACGCGGCAAGCATTTCGATCCGCTCTGTGTCGAAGCCCTGTTGGCCGGCTGGGACGAGGTGCTCGAAATCCGCCAACGCTTCCAGGATCCGGATGTTCCGCTGGTTTGATATCTGATATAAAGCGTGGCTGGGTCATTCGATACGCCGAAAAAAACGGAGAACAAGCAGATGACAGAAGCTTTTGTGCTCGATCGCGCAGCGATACTCGAACGCCTGGGGGGCGACGAGGATATTCTGGCAATGATGCTCGACATGTATGTGCAGGATGTCGAAAACAACTGCACGGCCATCGCCAAAGCCTTCACCTCGGGCAATGCCTCGGCCCTGCAGCGCGAGGCGCATACCCTTAAAGGCTTGCTGGCCACCGTCTCCGACGATGCAGGGGCGGCCGACGCCTACGTTATCGAAAAGCAGGCCAGGGGCGGCGATATTGCCGGCCTGGATGGCGCGGTCGATGCCTTGCAGCAGCGCATCCGCTACGTCGGTACCGTCCTGCAGGCTGAATTAGCCAAGTAATTCCGGCAGTTCGAGATAGTCGGCCGCGGCGACCGCATCGCCGCCCGCCAGATAGGGCACGCTGCCCAGGCAGGGCGCCGTCAGCATTTCCTTCAGACAGGCCAGGTTTTCGTCGAAACGCGACATGGCCGGATCGACCCGGTTGGCCACCCAGCCGACCAACTTCAGGCCACGGGCAGCAATCGCTTCTGCCGTCAGCAGCGCATGGTTGATGCAACCGAGCCGCATGCCGACTACCATGATCACCGGCAGCCCCAGGGCGAGCGCCAGATCGGCACTGCTGCGGTGCACGCCCAAAGGAACGCAAAAACCACCGACGCCTTCGACGATGACCAGATCGGCCTGGCGACGCGCTGTCTCGGTGGCGGCGACGATGGGTGGAAAGTCGATGCTGCGCCCTTCCTCGGCGGCGGCGATATGCGGCGCGATGGCGGCGGCGAAACAATAAGGATTGATGATTTCATCGGGCAGCGCGACGCTGTTCGCCGCCTTGATGCGCTCCACGTCGTCGTTCCGGCCCTGTTCGTCGGTGCCGGCGGCAACCGGCTTGAGGCCGGCGGTCTGCAGGCCATCGCGGCGGGCTCGTTCAAGCAGGGCGCAGGTGATGAAGGTCTTGCCGATTTCGGTATCGGTGCCGGTCAGGAAAAAGGCGGGAGCGGTCATTTTCGGGCGAGCAGGGTGATCACGTCGTAGGTCAGCGGCAGGCCGGCTGGCGTGCGCAAGGTTTCGGCGGCGGCTTCGGCGCGGGCGAAGGCGGCGCGGCTCATCAGGCTGGTCCGCCGGCCATCGCCAATCTGGTTGGCGCCGACGGCCTTGACCGCTTTCAGCAGGCTGCGGAAAT
>JAYRUZ010000293.1:0-2188 GCA_041918795.1 Azonexus sp.
GCCGAGAAATCGCGCAGCAGCGAGGGCACGGGTTCGGCGGCGATGTCGTTGAAGACGAAGGACTGCGTGCTGGCGGTCAGTTGCAGCGTGCGCTCGCTGCCGGCGATCAGTTCGCCCTGCTCGGTGAACAAGGCGACGCGGATCGGGATCAGGTAAGGCGCATCATCACTGGCGCGGGCATTGGATTGCGTGCAGGTCAGCGTGTAGCTGCCGCTGTCGGCATCGTAATAGCCGTCGGCGACCACCTTGGGTGTGCCCGGCTGGGCGTACCAGCGCATGAATTGCGTGAAGTCGAAGCCGCTGGCGGCGGCCATGGCGGCGACGAAGTCGTCGCAGGTCACGGCCTGGCCGTCGTGCCGGCGGAAATATTCGTCCATGCCGGCGCGGAAGGCGTCGCGGCCGATCAGAGTCTGGATCATGCGCACGACCTCGGCGCCCTTTTCATAGACGGTGGCCGTGTAGAAATTGTTGATCTCGATGTAGGACGACGGGCGCACCGGATGCGCCATCGGGCCGGCGTCTTCCGGGAACTGCGCGGCGCGCAGGCCGCGTACCTCGCGGATGCGGGCGGTCTGGCGGTTGTGCAGGTCGGCGCCGAATTCCTGGTCGCGGAAAACGGTCAGGCCTTCCTTCAGCGAGAGCTGGAACCAGTCGCGGCAGGTGACGCGGTTGCCGGTCCAGTTGTGGAAATACTCGTGCGCGACGACGCGGTCGATGTTCTCGAAATCGACATCGGTGGCGACATCCGGGCGGGCCAGCACGTACTTGGTGTTGAAGATGTTGAGGCCCTTGTTCTCCATGGCGCCCATGTTGAAATCGCCGACGGCGACGATCATGTAATGGTCGAGGTCGCATTCGAGGCCGAAGCGTTGTTCGTCCCATTTCATCGATTTTTTCAGCGCGTCCATGGCGTGCGGGCACTGGTCGAGCTTGCCCGGTTCGACGTAGATGGCGAGCTGTACCTCGCGGCCGGAGGTGGTCTTGAAGCTGTCCTTCAAAACGTCCAGCTTGCCGGCGACGATGGCGAACAGGTAGGCCGGCTTCTTGAACGGGTCTGCCCACTTGGCCCAGTGCATGCCGTTGGCCTCGTCACCACAGGCGATCGGGTTGCCGTTGGCGAGCAGGATCGGGAATTGCGCCTTGTCGGCGTGCAGCGTCACGGTGTAGGTGGACATGACGTCCGGCCGGTCGAGGAACCAGGTGATGCGGCGGAAACCCTGCGCCTCGCACTGGGTGAAATAGCCGTCCTTCGACCGATAGAGGCCGGACAGGCGAGTGTTCTTGTCCGGGTCGATGCGGACCACGGTGTGCAGCGTGAAGCTATCCGGCAGGTCGTTCAGGGTCAGGCTGTTCGGCGTCTCGGAAAATGCCCATTTTTGCCCGTCCACCGCAACACTGAGCGTTTCCAGCTCGTCGCCGTCGAGGACCAGCGGCTGCCGTGCCGCTGCGGGGTTGCGGCGCATCGCCAGGGTCGCGCTGACCGTGGTGTTGCCGGCGCCGATGACGAAATCGAGGTCGACCGCGTCGACCAGGAAAGCGGGTGGGGTGTAGTCCTTGAGACAGATGGTCTGGGGAGTATCGGTTTTCATTGTTTGACGAGGCATCGGGGTTGAACCGGTCGATGATACGTCAAAGCGGCGGCCCCGGCATTTTGCCCTGTGCCATTCGGCCATCCCGGCCGATAATGGCGGATCGACTGAATCGGCGGCAAACCCATGGCATCGTTCAACTGGCACATCTACGATCATTACGGCTACGCACTGGCGGCGGTGCTCGGCACCTTTGCTGCGGTCGTCGCCATCAACCGGATCATGAGCAATTCGCCGTGGGCGCCCTGGGTCCGCTCACTGCGCGGCGTGGTGCCGCCTTTCATCAATATCATCGGCGTGCTGTTCGGCCTGACGCTCGCCTTTCTCGCCAACGACACCTGGAGTGCCCACGACCGCGCGATGAACGCGGTGTACAAGGAGGCGGACGCCATCCGCTCGCTCTTCGTGCTCGGCCAGACCCTCGACGAACCGATGCGCGGCAAGCTGCGTGAGGCGCTGAGCGACTACGCCGAGGCCAGCGTCGCCGAATGGGAGCTGCTCGCTCAGCGCACGGTGAACCCGGAAGTGACCCGCAAGAGCGATGTCCTCCTCGGCCTGCTCTCCGGGCGCGATGCCGCCAAAGCCGCCGGCGACAGCGT
>JAYRUZ010000294.1:0-2183 GCA_041918795.1 Azonexus sp.
CCTCGATGCGGTTCTTGCCATTGCCGCTGGCCCAGTCGGCGACCTTGATGCCGACGGTGATGGCGGCCGGCCACAGCTCGACGCGGCCGCGCAAGGTCTGGATTTCGCCGTTCGGGTCGGCGAAGCTCATTTCGGCATAGACCTCGCTCGGCCCCTTGGGCTTGGCCGGCAGCACGACGTCCAGCTTGCCGGCGCCGGCCTTGTCCAGCGTCACCGCCTGGCGGTCGAGGATCAGCGTTTCTTCCTCGCGATTGGCCTCGACCTTGAAGGCGGCGAGGGCGGCGTCGTCGAAATCGATATGGAAGTTGTAGGCCTCGTAGTTCTTGTAGATCGGCCAGCGCGGACGCAGCGTGGCCGACACCTGCACCTCGGCGTTCTTCGCCGCGCCGCCGTTGAGGAAGGAGAGGCCGAGCGCCAACGGCACCTTGCCCGGGGCGACTTGGCGGGCCGGCACGCCTTGCACGCTGCCGGTAAACACCGGCAGGCGGAAATCGGCGACGCGGAATTCGCCGCTGTATTGCTCGCCGCGCTTGCCGCCGCTGAGCACCACTTCGTAGGTGCCGAGCTTGGCGGAATCCGGCACTTTCCAGCTGTTCACCGCAGATGCCTGCGCATCCCAGCTCAGCGGCTGGCTGTATTCGGTGCCGCTCTCGCTGTGGCGGATCACCAGCTTGGTCGGCAGCGTGGCCACGTCCGGCAGGGCGAAGCCCTTGCTGTCGCGGCTGCGCGCCAGATGCTTCATCGACACCAGTTGGCCGGGGCGGAACAGCGTGCGGTCGAGGATGCTGTGAATCTTGAAATCGCCGCGCTCGCCCCAGGTGTCCACGCCGAAGCGCCAGGGCTCGATACCTTCGTTCCAGTCCGAGCGGACGAAGCTGTAGTCGCCATCCAGCCGCGCGCTGGCGAAGAGGAAATGGGCGTCGCGGCAGGAGCGTGCGCTGAGGGCCTGGTCGACCAGCGCCCGACCCTGGTTGTCGGTCTTGCCCTGCCACAGCGATTGGCCGTCGCAGCCGGAAATCCGCACGTCGGCCCCGGCCACCGGCTTGCCGCTGTCGAGTGCCGTGACCCAGACCAGTGCGTTGTCGCGCCCGGTTTTCAGATGCACCGCCAGGTTGGTGACCAGCGCGGCGGCGCGCACGTACATCGGCTTGGGTGTGGCGAGCAGGGCGTTGCCGAGCAACTGGCTCTCGATTTCGACGATGTGATAGCCCGGCTGCTTGAGCGGAATGCCGACTACCTCGAATTCATTGCTGCCGCCCGGTTTGGGCAGCTCCTGGCGCGACACGCCGTGGCGGCCGTTCAGGAAGGAGAGCTCGCGGGCGTAGAAAGGATCGTGAAATTCGCGCAGTTCGCCGTCGATTTTCATCTTCACCTGGCGCGTCTGCTGCTCGAATTTCTCCAGCGCGCGCATGGCGGCGATCACGTCGGCGTCTTCGGTCAGCCGCTGTTCGCTGAAGCGGTGGCTGCCGGGCAGGGCGAGGCGGGCGGTTTTCAGCGAGGCTTCGACATTGCGCAGCGTTACCGGCAGCAGGCCGCCTTCCTTCAACTCGACGATGCCGAAGTTGCCGGGGAACTTGGCCAGTGGTGGCAGGCCGCCGGTGCGCGTCTTGAGCGGAAAGCTGGCGGCGTTGGCCAGCGGGCGTCCAGCCTCGTCCTTCAGGCCGCTGGGCAGTTCGAGCGTGAGGTCGGCGTTCTGCGGCAGCGGGCCGGGGAAAACGACCGAGCGGAAGGTCGATTCCTTGTTGGCATTGTCCTTGTTCGGATCGGTCGGCTTGCGTGTGCCTTCCGGCGTCACCAGCTTGAACTGGCCGATCAGCTTGGCGTCGAACGGCGCGTTGAAATTGAGCGACAGCCCGGAAAGCGGCGAGCAGGGCGCACCAGCTTTTTCGCGTTCGCAATTGAGCGTGGCCTTGAACGGCTCGCGCACTTTGTAAAGGAAGCTTTCTTCCTTCTCGGTCGGCGTGCCGTTGGCAGCGAGAATGCCCTTGCCCCAGACCAGCTTCATGCGGCTGCCGGCCGCCAGGCGTTCGCTGCAGGTGACGACCAGCGGCGCCGCGCCCATGTTGCCGACGTGATCGAGTACCTCGCGGCGCACGGCGTCCGACACCGGGCGGGCCGGCAGGCGCTGGCCGACGCCATCGGCCTCGCACCACAGGTTGTTTTCCAGCGACTTGGCGTCCAGC
>JAYRUZ010000295.1:0-2181 GCA_041918795.1 Azonexus sp.
AACGTCTATCTGGTCGACGTCGGCGCCATCGGCGGTTTCTATGCCGACTGGACCAAGCATGGCCGCGGCATCACCGACTACCTGTGCGTGCCGGACATCCCGCTCGACGGCAAGGGCACGCAGTTCGCGTTGCCCGGCGGCTACATCGAGGGTGGCAAGCTGGAAAGCTTCAAGGCGATCACCAGCTTCAACGACAAGTACTTCACCGACGGCGTGTCGGAGGCAATCAAGCATTCGTGGTACGACTACGCCGGCGGCAACGATGTCTCGCTGCACCCGTACAAGGGCGAGACCAAGCCGAACTACACCGACTTCCAGGATAACGGCAAATACAGCTGGCTGAAGTCGCCGACCTTCTACGGCAAGCCGATGCAGGTCGGTCCGTTGCCGCGCGTGCTCAACATGCTGGCTGCCGGTCACGAGCCGACCAAGCAGTACGCCACGGCGGCGCTCGACCTGGTGTCCAAGGTCGCCGGCGCGAAGGTCGGTGTCGAGGCACTGCATTCGACCATCGGCCGCCATGCGGCACGGGCGGTCGGCTGCGCAGTACAGGTCGATGAATTGCTCAAGCAGTGGGATCTGCTGCTGGCCAACATGGGCAAGGGAGATTACAAGACCTTCAACAAGCCGGTCTTCCCGAAGGGCGAGCAAATGGGTGTCGGTTTCCACGAAGCCCCGCGCGGCGTGCTGTCGCACTGGGTGGTGATCGACTCCGGCAAGATCAAGAACTACCAGTGCGTCGTGCCGACCACCTGGAACGCCGCCCCGCGCAACGAGAAGGACGCGCCGGGCGCGTACGAGGCCTGCCTGCTCGACAACCCGGTGGCCGATCCCGAGAAGCCGCTGGAAGTGCTGCGTACGGTGCATTCATTCGATCCCTGCCTGGCTTGCGCCGTGCATGTGGTCGATCAGGAGAACAACCCGGTGGTGACGGTGAAGGCTGCTTGATCGAACTCATAGGTTCTCTGCACTTGGGGCGCGACAATGCTCGCGCCCGCTTTTTTTGGATTTGAGCATGCGTATCGTCGTTCTCGGCATCGGCAACATTCTTCTCACCGACGAAGGCGTCGGCGTTCGCACCATCGAGGCGCTGGAGCGCGACTATGAGCTGCCGCCGGAGGTCGAAGTCATCGACGGAGGCACCTGCGGCATGGAAATGCTGGAGCAGCTGGAAAACCTCGATGGCCTGATCGTGGTCGATTGTGTGCGCGCCAACCAGCCACCGGCGACGCCCATCCTGCTCAAGGGCGACGATGTGCCGGTGTTCTTCAAGACCAAGCTGTCGCCGCATCAGGTCAGCTTGTCCGACGTGCTGGCCAGCCTGGAATTCACCGGGCGGGCGCCGAAGTCGATCGCCATCGTCGGCATGCAGCCGGTATCGATGGGACTGGGCATGGAGCTGTCGCCGGAAGTGGCAGCCAGGTTGCCGGAATTGTTGGCGATGACGCTGAACGAATTGCGCTTGCTCGGCATCGAGGCGAAGGAGCGTGCCTGATGTGCCTGTCGATTCCGAAATGCGTGGTTGAGTGGGAAGGCAGCGGCGAGAGCGCTGGCGATTTCGCCTGGGTCGAACGCGACGGTCAGCGCGAGCGCATCAACATGATGTTGATCGGCCCGCAGCCGGTCGGCACCTGGGTGCTGACCTCGCTCGGGCTGGCCAAGGAAGTGGTCGAGGATGAGCAGCGCCAGTTGATCGAGGATGCGTTGGCCGCCCTGGCCGCCTCGCTCGAGGGAGACTACGACCCGGCACAGCATTTCCGCGATCTGGGCGTGCCGCATGATTGAGCGCTTTCGTACGCCGGCCATGGCGCCGCCGCCGGTGCGAGTGGCGCAGGCCCATGGCGAGAATCCGGGGGGCTGGCTGGAGGCGCACTATCGGCGCGTCTACGAGGAGCGCATGCGCGACATGCCCTTCGTCAATCCGGCGTTGCAGGTGCGCGGACTCGAATTCGAGCGGCAGCAGGGCGATTGGCTGGGCATCCTGCTGACCCCCTGGTTCCTGAATCTGTTCCTGCTGCCCGGTGGCGGTGCTTTGTGGCGCGACATTCCGGCCGGCGAGCGCTGTGCGCTGGATCTTCCCTGCGGCACGCTGCACTTCATCGCCGACGACGATCCGGATATCGGCCCTTATCAGTATTGCCCGCTGGTGGCGCCGGTCGATCAACTGCCGGATATGGCGAC
>JAYRUZ010000296.1:0-2166 GCA_041918795.1 Azonexus sp.
TGGGCTTGACCGTAGCCATGGGCGACGGCGATACTGCGGCCCCGTTCCAACATGCGTTTGACTCACTTCAATGGCCGCTTCAAAAACCCGTATCGACTGGGCTCTTCTCTGTTTGCGTCTCGCCGTAGGCGGCATGGCTTTCCTGGCTGGGCTTCAGCCGTTGATGCATGCCGGCCTGCCGGGCAATCTGGCGCAGGCGCTGCATTGGGGGCTGCATCTGGCGGAAATGCTGTTCGGCATTTTCATGGTGCTTGGCTTGTGGATGCCGATTGCCAGCTTCGGGCTGGCCCTGATCATCGGCTACCCGCTGGTGATGGGCTGGATGCATGGGGCGGCCTTCTTCGGCAACCTGCATGGGCTTTTCCTGTTGCTCGTCGCTTTTGCTTCGGCGCTGGGTGGTGCCGGCAAGTGGGCGCTCGGCCGAGGCTGAGCCGATCACCGGCGGCACCGGCAAGGCGCGGTTTTTGCCCGAAACGGGCTGTGCACCGCAGCAATCGTTAAAAAGCCCCTGGCGAATTCCGGCAGGGGCTTTGTCTTGGTGGTGAGGCTGTGTCTCAGCCGGAATGCAACTCGGCGTGGCGGGCAAGCGCCTTGGCGCGGGCTTCGGCCAGGCGGGAGGTGACGCGCTCGGGGAGCGGCGCTCCATCATCGGGCGCCTGCGCCATGGCCTGGGCTTCGAGCGCCTTCAGGCGGGCCAGCATCAGGCGCAGCCTGACGTTGTCGTTGAACAGCGTGGTGTTCGCGGCTTCGTCCGGCTCGTCGTCGCGGACCAGGCGCGGCCGGCTGTAGAACTGGTGCAGGACCAGCATTTCATAGCCGTCATCGCCGTCGTTTTCGTCGTCGAGATAATTCGGCTTGAGCTTGCCCGTTTCCTTTTCGTGCAGGTTGGACAGCAGCAGGGTCAGTTGCTGGCGCTCGCTACGGCTGAGTAGCTGGGCGGGAAGGGTGTGCGGCTTGGCCTGGGCCACTTTCTTGGCGGCACGCAGCTTGGCCAGCGGGTTGATCGGCTTGAGCACCTCGATGACCGGTGCCGGTTGTCCGATCGGGCTGACCGTCACTTCCTGATTGCTGCTCGCGTCGATCAGCGACACCGCTTCCTCGGGCGAAACGTCCCCGGCGTGCAGGTTGAGCGAAGCGAGGAGGGCGGCAGCCCCGAGCAATAGACGATACAACTGGCGATCCATCAAACGTGGTTGCTACGGAATAAGCCGTAGTTCTTATGGGGGTATTTTAGCAAAGTTAGATGCAGCCGGCCGGGAAAAGTTTCCCGATTCGGCTTCTTTTACAATTGCTTACGGCGCGCTGGTCAGGCTTTGCGCAGGAAGCAGGCCTTCAGCATCATCGGGCCGGCGTCGGTCTTGCAGTCGATTTCGTGATCGCCATCGACGATGCGGATGCCCTTGATCTTGGTGCCTTGCTTGAGCGTCGTCGAGCTGCCCTTGACCTTCAGATCCTTGATCAGGACGACGCTGTCGCCGTTCTGCAGCACGTTGCCGCTGGCGTCCTTGACGATGCGCTCGCCTTCTTCTTCGGTGGCGGCAGCAGCTTGCGGCCACTCGAAGCCGCAGTCGGCACAGACGTAGTTGTCACCGTCCGGATAGGTGTTTTCCAGGGTGCATTGCGGGCAGGCGGGAATACTGGACATGCCGTTCTCTCTGAGTGGTTATTTTGGAAAGGGCGACATGATATGCCCTGGCGACCGATCAGGCGACCGGAATTTTGGCCAGGAAACGGTCGAGCTGGTTGGCGAAAGCCTGGCGATCCGCCTGGCTGAAGGCGTTCGGGCCGCCGGTCTCGACCCCGGCACTGCGCAACTCTTCCATGAAGTTGCGCATGGTCAGGCGTTCGCGGATGGTGGCCGTGGTGTACATCTCGCCGCGCGGATTGAGCGCATGCGCGCCGCGCTCGATGACCAGCGAGGCGAGCGGGATGTCGGCGGTGACGACGAGATCGCCCGCCGCCACCTGCTCGACGATGTGCGCATCGGCCACGTCGAAGCCATGCGCCACCTGGATGGCGCGGATGTATTTCGACGGCGGCGTGCGTAGCATCTGGTTGGCGACCAGCGTGGTCCGGATCTGCCGACGCTCGGCGGCGCGGAAGATGATTTCCTTGATGACGCCGGGGCAGGCGTCGGCATCGACCCAGATTTCCATGCTTACTTGG
>JAYRUZ010000297.1:0-2147 GCA_041918795.1 Azonexus sp.
GGTGGGCTGCGCCCACTTCCTTCCGCTACTCGGCCGGCCGGGCACCCCAAGAGTACTTCTTCGCGATGCCACGCACCGCTCAGGGCGCGGTTCGCATGAACTCGCCTGCGGCTCAAACAACGCCAGCTGACTACCCCCGGCCAACCTGCGTTGCTCAGCGCCTCTCAAGGGGCCCGGAAAACCGCCTGTCGCTGATAGGCCTCCTCGTCATTCCCGCCTGCGCGGGAATGACCATAAAAAAGTGACTGCTGCGGTTCACTGCCTAAAAAGGCAAAAAATGCGCCCCTCCCCCTGATAAGGGGGAGGCCGGGAGGGGGTTTTACCTCCCGTGGGAGGCGCCGAGCAACGCAGATGGGCCGGGAGGTTTCGGCTTGCCTTGTTTGAGCCGCAGGCGAGTTCAGGCAAGCCGCCCGGAACATCGAGTAGCGCAGGGAACCCGCGTAGCGGGCGCCGACCCCGGGTCGCCTTCTTCTTTGGCTACTTTCTTCTTGGCGAAGCAAGAAGAAAGTACGCCCGCCGGCAAGGCGGAAAGCAGCACTTGAGCAAACCTGCCCGCAGGTTAAAAGGTGAAGTTCGCATCCATTACGGGAAATCCCCCGTTCCCAAGAACCATCCCCTGCCCCAATACTCAAATCTCCAAACCTTTCCCGTCACCACCCACGACGGAAAGGAATACACAAACCGGCCCACAAGGCCGAAAAAATGGAGACAAAAATGGGCAAACCCGATTTGCCGGCGTCGGTCGCTGCGACGCTGGACGACAAATACACCCGCAACTCCGGCCGCGTCTTCCTGACCGGCACCCAGGCGCTGATCCGCCTGCCCATGCTGCAACGGGAACGCGATCTCGCCGCCGGGCTCAACACCGCCGGTTTCATTTCCGGCTACCGCGGCAGTCCGCTCGGCAACCTCGATCTCGGCTTGTGGAAAGCCAAGTCGCATCTGGCCGACCATCACATCACCTTCCAGCCCGGCGTCAACGAAGACCTCGCCGCCACCGCCGTCTGGGGCAGCCAGCAGGTCGGGCTGTTCCCCGGGGCCAAGTACGATGGGGTGTTCGGCATGTGGTACGGCAAGGGACCGGGCGTCGATCGCAGCGGCGACGTTTTCCGCCACGCCAACGCCGCCGGCAGCGCGCGACATGGCGGCGTGCTGGTCATCGCCGGCGACGATCATGCGGCCAAGTCGTCGACCCTGCCGCACCAGACCGAGCATGTGTTCAAGGCGGTGATGATGCCGGTGCTTTACCCGGCCAATGTGCAGGAATATCTCGACTACGGTCTGCACGGCTGGGCGATGAGCCGCTATTCCGGCTGCTGGGTGGCCTTCAAGGCGCTGGCCGACACCGTGGAAACGTCGGCCTCGGTCGATATCGACGCGGCTGCGGTGCACATCGAAATTCCGGCAAATTTCGAACTGCCGCCGGACGGCCTGAATATCCGCTGGCCCGACCCGCCGCTGGTGCAGGAATCCCGCCTGCTCAACTACAAGCTCTACGCCGCGCTGGCCTATTGCCGGGCCAACAAGCTCGACCGCGTGGTGATCGACTCCCCCGCCCCGCGCCTCGGCATCCTGACCGCCGGCAAGAGCTATCTCGACGTGCGTCAGGCGCTCGACGAACTGGGCATCGACGACCAGCTGGCGGCCGAGATCGGCATCCGGCTGTACAAGGTCGGCATGGTCTGGCCGCTGGAGCCGGAAGGCGTGCGCCAGTTCGCCGAGGGGCTGGAGGAAATCCTCGTCGTCGAGGAAAAGCGCCAGCTGCTCGAATACCAGCTCAAGGAAGAGCTCTACAACTGGCGTGAAGACGTGCGCCCGCGCGTCATCGGCAAGTTCGACGAAATCGGCGAATGGTCCGAAGGCAACTGGCTGCTGCCGGCTGCGGGCGAACTGCCGGTGGCAACCATCGCCCGCGTCATCGCCGAGCGCATTGGCCGCTTCTTCACCTCGCCGACCATCGAAGCGCGCCTGAAGGTCATCGCCGCCAAGCAGCAGGCCGGCAACACGCCCATCGTGCTGGCCGAGCGCAAGCCGCATTTCTGCTCCGGCTGCCCGCACAACACCTCGACCCGTGTGCCCGAAGGCTCGCGCGCCGTCGCCGGCATCGGCTGCCACTACATGGTGACGTGGATGGATCGCTCGACCTC
>JAYRUZ010000298.1:0-2136 GCA_041918795.1 Azonexus sp.
TACCGCAAGCCGGGTTACACGACGCTGTATGCCGATTTCGTGCTGGACGATGCTGAGGTGGAGGAAATCCGCCGCTTGCTCGACGAAAACCATGAATTGGACCGGACTTACACGGTCGAACTGAAAGACAAGCACGGCACGGTGCACACCGTGGTCGAACGGACGGTGTATATCGCCGACAAAAACTACTACCGAACCAAGAACGGTGGAGGAGACAACTGATGATTACTTCCAACACGGTGCGCCAGGCGGCGCTGATCGCCACACTGATCGCTGCGCCCGGGCTGCATGCGGCCGAGGTGGCCGGCGTCAAGATCGACGACAAGATACGCGTGGGCAGCAGCGAACTGGTGCTGAATGGTGCCGGCGTGCGTTCCAAGCTGTTCATCAAGGTCTATGTCGGCGCGCTCTACGTCGGCCAGAAATCGGCCACCGCGGCGGCCATCTACGACAGTGCGACGCCGCGCCGGATGGCGCTGCGCATGTTGCGCGACGTCGATGCCGAATCGCTGCATTCGGCGCTCGACGAAGGCTTGAAGAACAACCACACGGCCGAGGAGTTGGCCGGCATCAAGCTGGCTTCCGAGCAGCTTGCTGGCATCATGAAGGGCATCGGCAAGGCGCGCGAGGGCGATACCATCGCCATCGACTTCCTGGCCGATGGTGTGGAGGTCAGCCTGAATGGCGAGAGCCGCGGCAAGGTCGTCGCACCGACCTTCGCCAAGGCACTGCTCAAGGTCTGGTTGGGGGAAAAGCCGGCGGACGCCTCGCTGAAGAAGGCGCTGCTGGGTAGCTAGTCAGGCAACGGAGGAGGAGACAAACATGGAAAAAATCTGGCTGAAAAGCTATCCACCGGGCATCCCGGCCGAGATCGACATCGATCACATTCCCTCGCTCGTCGCGCTGTTCGAGGATGCCTGCCGCAAGTTCGCGGACAAGGTGGCCTATATCAGCATGGGCAAGGAAATGACCTACCGCGAACTCGACGCGGAAAGCCAGGCCTTCGCCGGCTGGCTGCAGGCCAAGGGGCTGAAGAAGGGCGACCGGGTCGCGCTGATGATGCCCAACCTGCTGCAATATCCGGTGGCGCTGTTCGGTACGCTGCGTGCCGGCTGCGTCGTGGTCAATTGCAACCCGTTGTACACGCCGCGCGAACTGGAGCACCAGTTGAAGGATTCCGGTGCCGTGGCCATCGTCATCGTCGAGAACTTTGCCCATACGCTGGAGCAGATCATCGGCCATACGGCGGTCAAGCAGGTGATCGTGACGCCGATGGGCGAAATGCTCGGCGCGCTGAAAGGCACGCTGGTCAATTTCGTCGTGCGCAAGGTCAAGAAGCTGGTGCCGGCCTGGAACATTCCCGGTGCCATCGGCTTCAAGTCGGCGCTGGCCACTGGACGTAGCCATGGCTGGACGCGGGTGCCGCTCGAGCAGTCCGACATCGCCTTCCTGCAATACACCGGCGGCACGACCGGGGTTTCCAAGGGGGCCATGCTGACCCACGCCAATATCGCCTCCAACGTGACCCAGGCCTACAACTGGATACACCCGGTGGTGCATGAGGGGCAGGAATTCATCATCACCGCGCTGCCGCTCTATCACATCTTCGCGCTGACGGCGAACTGCCTGACCTTCCTGATGATCGGCGCGCGCAACCTGCTGATCGCCAACCCGCGCGACATTCCCGGCTTCATCAAGGAGTGGGGCAAATACCCGGTGACCGTGATGACGGGCGTCAATACGCTGTTCAACGCGCTGCTCAACCACCCGGATTTCGCCAAGCTCGATTTCTCGACCATGAACGTCACCCTGGGCGGCGGCATGGCGGTGCAGGGGCCGGTGGCCGAGAAATGGCTGAAAGTGACCGGTACGCCGCTGCTGCAGGCCTACGGCCTGACCGAAACCTCGCCGGCGGCGACGATCAACCCGCTCGACATGCATGAGTTCAACGGGGCCATCGGCCTGCCGATTTCCTCGACCGAAGTGTCGATCCGCGATGACAACGGGGGGGACGTGCCGATCACCCAGATCGGCGAGATCTGCATCCGCGGCCCGCAGGTCATGAAGGGCTACTGGCAGCGGCCGGACGAGACATCGTTCGTCTTCTATCCAGATGGTTTCCTGCGTACCGGCGAC
>JAYRUZ010000299.1:0-2110 GCA_041918795.1 Azonexus sp.
TGATCTTCCCTATCGCATGAATTGCACATCGCAATTTGGCTAGTGTATTGGCGTTGCCTAAGATGATCTCGTTAGTTGATTGAATGTATTTATCGAGGAGAGAGCAAATGGCAAACCAAGGAAACACACCGAACAACGCCGGCCAATGCCCGGTCATGCATGGCGGCGCCACGTCGTCCAACCAGTCGCCGATGGCCTGGTGGCCCAATGCGCTGAACCTGGACATCCTGCACCAGCACGACAGCAAGACCAACCCGATGGGCGCCGGCTTCAACTACCGTGAAGAGTTGAAGAAGCTCGATGTCGAAGCCCTCAAGAAAGACCTCAAGGCCCTGATGACCGACAGCCAGGAATGGTGGCCGGCCGACTGGGGCCACTATGGCGGCCTGATGATCCGCATGGCCTGGCACTCGGCCGGCACCTACCGCATTGCCGACGGCCGGGGCGGTGGCGGCACGGGCAACCAGCGTTTTGCGCCGCTCAACTCCTGGCCCGATAACGGCAACCTCGACAAGGCCCGCCGCCTGTTGTGGCCGATCAAGAAAAAATACGGCAACAAGATCAGCTGGGCCGATTTGATGATCCTCGCCGGCAACATGGCCTACGAGTCGATGGGCTTGAAGACCTTCGGCTTCGCTTTCGGCCGCGAAGACATCTGGCATCCGGAAAAGGACACCTACTGGGGTTCCGAGAAGGAATGGCTGGCTCCGACCGGCGCCCAGGGCAGCCGCTACTCCGGCCAACGCGATCTGGAAAACCCGCTCGCCGCTGTGATGATGGGCCTCATCTATGTGAATCCGGAAGGCGTGGATGGCCAGCCCGACCCGCTCAAGACCGCCCAGGACATGCGCGTCACCTTCGCCCGCATGGCCATGGACGACGAAGAAACCGTTGCCCTCACGGCCGGTGGCCACACCGTCGGCAAGGCGCACGGCAACGGCAGCGCGGCCAATCTCGGCCCGGCGCCGGAAGGTGCCGACATCGAAGAGCAGGGCATGGGCTGGATAAACCACAGCAGCCGCGGCATCGGCCGCGACACCGTGACCAGCGGCATCGAAGGTGCCTGGACCACGCACCCGACGCAATGGGACAACGGCTACTTCAAGCTGCTCTTCAAGTACGACTGGTGGTTGCAGAAGTCGCCGGCCGGCGCACACCAGTGGGAACCGATCAACATCGCCGAAGAAGACATGCCGGTCGATGTCGAAGACCCCAGCATCCGTTGCAAGCCGATGATGACCGACGCCGACATGGCGCTGAAGTTCGACCCGGCCTACCGCAAGATCGCCGAGCGCTTCCGCGACGACCAGGCTTACTTCGAGCAGGTCTTCGCCCGCGCCTGGTTCAAGCTGACCCACCGCGACATGGGTCCGAAGGCCCGCTACTTCGGCCCGGACGTGCCCGCCGAAGACCTCATCTGGCAAGACCCGATCCCCGCCGGTCGCAAGGATTACGACGTGGCCGCGGTCAAGGCCAAGATTGCCGCCGCCGGCCTGAGCATCGGCGAAATGGTCGCCTCCGCCTGGGATAGCGCCCGTACCTACCGCGGCTCGGACAAGCGCGGCGGCGCCAACGGTGCCCGTATCCGCCTCGCCCCGCAGAAGGATTGGGAAGGCAACGAGCCGGCCCGCTTGGCCAAGGCGCTCGCGGTCTATGAAAAGATCGCCGCCGAAACCGGCGCCAGCGTCGCCGACGTCATCGTCCTCGCTGGCAATGTCGGCGTCGAACAAGCCGCCAAGGCTGCTGGCTTCGCCGTCGAAGTGCCCTTCGCACCGGGTCGTGGAGACGCCACGCAAGCGATGACCGACGTCGAGTCCTTCGCCGTGCTCGAACCGCTGGCCGATGGCTTCCGCAACTGGCAGAAGACGCACTACGTGGTGACGCCGGAAGAGATGATGCTCGACCGTGCCCAACTCATGCGCCTGACCGCCAGTGAAATGACGGTCTTGGTCGGTGGCCTGCGCGTCCTCGGTGCCAACCACGGCGGCAGCCAGCACGGCGTCTTCACCGACCGCGTCGGCACCCTGAGCAACGACTTCTTCGTCAATCTCACCGACATGGCCTACACGTGGAAGCCGACCGGCCGCAACAGCTACGCCATCGTCGAGCG
>JAYRUZ010000300.1:0-2093 GCA_041918795.1 Azonexus sp.
GTATTACAACGACGTCACGGCGCATAAGCTGGTCGAGAGCGACGATGCGATGGCCAACCGGGAAATGGACTATGTTGCGTTCAATGTGCGGGAAAGCCTCGATACCCTGCATGCGGTGCCGTTTGCGTTGGCGCAGGATGTCTCGGTGCGCCAGGCCTTGCGCCAAGTAGCCGCCAGCCGCCAGCCGACGGGAGATGTGGCGAGCTTGCGGCGACTCTTCGAGAGTCAGGCCGTATTGCAGCCGGTCAATGATCTTCTCGGGGTGCAGGCGAAGGCTTTCGGTATCGATGCAGTTTGGTTGGTCGAGCGGAGCGGCGTCGGGATTGCGGCAAGCAATGCCGGAACGGAGGCTAGCTTCGTCGGGGCCAATTACGGCGAGCGCAATTATTTCCGCAGTGCCCTGGCTGGGCAGCCCGGCAAGCAATACGCGGTCGGCAAGGTTTCGGGAATCCCGGGCTTGTATTTTTCGCAGCCGGTCCGCGATGGGGAACGGGTGGTCGGCGCCGTCGTTGCCAAGATCAACGTCAGCGAACTGAACAAGCGTTTGTCCGGCGCCGGGGTGCTGATGAGCGATAGCAACGGGGTGGTCATCCTGGCGCCGCGGCCGGACCAGCTCTGGCGTACCCTGCCGGGCGCGGCCGCCGAGCAGTTGAGCGATGTCGAGCGCGCGCAACTCTATCATTTGGCCCGGCTCGACCCGCTGCCGCTGCGGCCTTGGGGCGAGCGGATGTTTCCGCAATTGCGCCATATCGGCGGGACGGCCGTGCCGGTGCTGGTCAAACAGCGCGACTTTCCCGAGGTCGGCATCAGCCTCCTGCTGCCGCACCCGATTTCAGGGTGGGGGCAACTGGAAGAGAGTCGCAGCTGGCTGTTCATCCTGCTCGCAGTGGCTGGTGGTTTCCTGATTCTCAGCGTCTATGGCGGTTGGTATTACATCAACGCCATGCGCGATGCCAACCAGGCCTTGGCCGGGTCGCTGCGCCAGCTTGAGGCCAGCGAGAAGCGCTTCCGGCTGCTGCTCGATTCGATGGCCGAGGGGATTTATGGCACCGACGAAAACGGACGTTGCGTCTTCGTCAATCGAGCCTGCCTGGAAATGCTCGGTTACGGTCAGGCCGAGGAAATGTTGGGCCGCCAGGTACACGACCAGATACACCATACCCGTTGCGATGGCTCACATTACGCTTTCGCCGATTGCCCGGCCTATTCGCCACGCCTGACCGAGCAGGGCGTGCATGTCGACGACGAAGTGTTCTGGAAGAGGGACGGTACGGCGATCCCGGTCGAATACTGGGCACGGCCGGTATTCGACAATGGCGTGCTGGTCGGTAGCGTGGTCGCCTGGTTCGACATCAGCGAGCAGCGGGCGGCCGAGGAACGAGTGCGCAAGCTTTCGCAGGCGGTCGAGCAGAGTCCGAACGCCATCCTGATCACCGACATCGAAGGCCGGATCGAATACGTCAACGAAAGTTTCTGCCGGGTCAGCGGTTATTCGTCCGACGAGCTGATCGGCCAGAATCCCCGCATCCTGCGTTCAGGTTTCACCCCGCCCGAAGTTTATGCCGCGATGTGGGGGGCGTTGAGTCAGGGGGCGTCATGGAGCGGCGAGTTGATCAACCGGCGCAAGAACGGCGAGGTTTTCATCGAGTACCAGAGTTTCTCGCCCATCCGTCAGCCCGACGGCAAGGTGACGCACTTCCTGGCGATCAAGGAAGACATCACGGAGAAGAAGCGCACCGCCGAGGAACTCGCGCGCTATCGCTCGCATCTCGAAGAGCTGGTGGTCGATCGCACGCGGGAAATCGGGGAACTGAATGTCCGCCTGGCCGAGCGCGCCGATGAGGCGGAGAGTGCCAGCCAGGCGAAGAGCAGTTTTCTGGCCAACATGAGCCACGAGATTCGCACCCCGCTAAATGCCATCACCGGCATGGTGCATTTGCTCAAGCGTGATACGCTGAGCGACAAGCAACGCGACCGCCTGGGCAAGATCGAGACGGCCGGCCAGCATCTGCTGGCGCTGATCAACGATATTCTCGACCTGTCCAAGATCGAAGCCGGCAAGCTGGTGCTGGAAAAGGTGCCGCTGCATGTCG
>JAYRUZ010000301.1:0-2051 GCA_041918795.1 Azonexus sp.
GCAGCCGCCTGCCGGGCTACGGCATCGGCAGCAACTACCTGGCGATGCTGCGCAAGGTGGCTGAACTCCCTGAAGACTCCAGTTGTTCGAACCGCGAAGACCGGCGCATCGCCGCCGCGGTCGTTGCTGGCATCGAGAGCATCCTCGATGGCAGCTCGCGCAAATTCCAGATGGAGTATCCCTGCCACGCGCCGTGGGAACAGCGCTGGTTCCTGCTCACCGTCACGCCCTACCCGCCGGGCAGCCCTATCCGGGCCGTGGTTTCGCACGAAAACATCACGCCGCTCAAGATTGCCGAGCAGCAGGCACGCGACCAGAGTGTCCGCCTGGTCGAAGCCTTCAGCAGCATGATTGAGGCGATTGCGCTAGCCATCGAAAAACGCGACCCCTACACCGCCGGCCATCAGCATCAGGTGGCAGCGTTGGCCGTCGAGATCGGGCGGCGCATGCAACTCGACGACGACCAACTGTTCGGCCTTCACCTCGGCGCCACCATCCACGATATCGGCAAGATTTCCATCCCTGCCGAAATCCTCAATCGCCCCGGCAAGCTGAGCGAACCCGAATACACCATCATCCGCTGCCATCCGGAGATCGGCCATGAAATTCTCTGTGGCATCGAATTCCCGTGGCCTATCGCCGAAATGGTCTGCCAGCATCACGAACGACTCGACGGCAGCGGCTATCCGCGCGGTCTGAAAGGCGACGAAATCTGCCTGGAAGCGCGCATCATCGCAGTCGCCGATGTTTTCGACGCCATCATCTCGCACCGCCCTTATCGTCCAGGGCGCCATATGGAAGAGGCGCTACGTGAACTGAAAAATGGCCGCGGCACGATCTACGATGCCGAGGTCGTCGATGCCGGGCTCAGTTTCTTCTCGGAAGTCGGCGCCGAATGGCACCGCAAGCACCGGGACGATGCCGAGGATATCCATCCCCTTCTGCACTTCTAGGCTCAGCGCGACAGGCGCTCGACCCTGAACGTCAGACGGTTGCCCTGGGTATCCTCACCCTCGCCAACCCACGAACGACAGCTGAGTCCTTGCCAGCGTATGGCGAACTCACGCCCATCGCTGCAACTTACCTTCCCCTGGCCGGTTTCTCCTGCGCAACCGGGACTGCCCGCCACCTCAGGCGGATAAGCCACGCCGTCGCATTGCAGGGCACCACTGCGGTCACTCAGGGTAAATCGCCCACCACCCTGGGTATTGGCGGGATAGCCCTTGCCGCGCAGTTCGCCCGGCACATCGCTCAAATTACCGCTTGCCTGGTAGCCAAAAGCACAGGCGGCCAGGGCTAGCGAGGCGGCAAACGCAAGAATCCGGCTTTTGTTCATGAGGCAGACATCAACTTTTCGGCGATAATCCGCCTTTTTACACCCACTCGATCGTCGACGTGAACCCGCATCTAGCCCAACTCCAACCCTATCCGTTCGAAAAGCTGCGCGCGCTGTTCGCCGGCGTCACCCCGAATCCGCAATACAAGGAAATCAAGCTGTCCATCGGCGAGCCGCAACATGCCACGCCGAAGTTCATCATGGATGCACTGGCCAACGGCCTGAAAGGCCTGGCCAATTATCCGACCACCCAGGGCATTCCAGCGCTGCGCCAGGCCATCGCCGCCTGGTGCGGTCGCCGCTACGGCCTGGAACTGAACCCGGAAACCGAGATACTGCCGGTCAACGGCTCGCGCGAGGCACTGTTCTCCTTCGCCCAGACCGTGATCGATCCGAGCCGCGGCCAGGTACCCATCGTCGTTAGCCCCAATCCCTTCTACCAGATATACGAAGGCGCGGCTTACCTGGCTGGCGCCGAGCCGCGCTTCCTGAACAATCTGCCGGAAAACGGCTTCGCCTTCGATTATGGTCAACTGACCGATGCCGAATGGTCGCGCGTGCAGCTGTTCTACGTCTGCTCGCCGGGCAACCCGACCGGCAAGGTACTGTCGCTCGACGACTGGAAGACGCTGTTCGCCCTCTCCGACAAGTACGGCTTCATCATCGCCTCCGACGAGTGCTATTCGGAAATCTACTTCGACGAAGCCAACCCGCC
>JAYRUZ010000302.1:0-2025 GCA_041918795.1 Azonexus sp.
GGTAAAATTGCGCCATGCTCGAACTCAGAATCAATGGCGAAAACCGCCAGTTTCCCGCTCCGCTGACCGTCTTCGGCCTGATCGAACAGCTCGGCTACGTCGGCAAGCGCATCGCCGTCGAACGCAATGGCGAAATCGTGCCCAAGAGCCAGCACGCCGCGACCGAGCTCGCCTCGGGCGATCAGCTGGAAATCGTTGTCGCCGTCGGCGGCGGCTGAGCGGTGCCGGCAACATGTTCCTGGCGTCGTTGAGCCTCCCCGTCGCACCCGTTGTACTGTCTTCCTCGGCCCGCCTGGCCAGGGCCGTTGCGCTGCATCTTGTCAGCGCCTCTATGGAGAAAGCTTCATGCATCATCTGACCATCGCCGGCAAGGCGTATCGTTCCCGCTTGCTGGTCGGCACCGGCAAGTACAAGGATTTCGCCGAAACGCGTGCCGCCATCGACGCCTCCGGCGCCGAGATCGTCACCGTCGCCGTGCGCCGCGTGAATATCGGCCAGGACGCTAGCCAGCCCAGTCTGCTCGATGCCGTGCCGCCCTCGCAATTCACCATCCTGCCCAACACCGCCGGCTGCTACACGGCTGACGATGCCGTGCGTACCCTGCGTCTGGCGCGCGAGCTGCTCGACGGGCATCCGCTGTGCAAGCTGGAAGTGCTGGGTGACCCGACCAATCTCTTCCCGAACATGCCGGAAACCCTGAAAGCTGCCGAAACGCTGGTCAAGGAAGGCTTCGAGGTCATGGTCTACTGCGCCGACGACCCCATCCAGTGCAAGATGCTGGAAGAAATCGGCTGCGTCGCGGTGATGCCGCTCGCCTCGCTGATCGGTTCCGGCATGGGCATCGTCAATCCGTGGAACCTGCGCCTGATCATCGATAACGCCAAGGTGCCGATCATCGTCGATGCCGGCGTCGGTACCGCTTCCGATGCCACCATCGCCATGGAATTGGGCTGCGACGGCGTGCTGATGAATACCGCCATCGCCCACGCCAGGAACCCGGTGCTGATGGCCTCGGCCATGAAGAAGGGCATCGAGGCCGGCCGCGAGGCGTTCCTGGCTGGCCGCATGGCGCGCAAATACTACTCGGCCGACCCGTCGTCGCCGACCACCGGACTGATCGGCTCATGAGCAAGGACATTCTGATCGAAACGGGCGCCGCGCACGACGAGGGCGTTTACACCGAAGGCCGCGAAGGCAATGACACGCACGGCCACATCAAGAGTTTTGTCCGCCGCGCCGGCCGCATGTCGGAAGCGCAGCACCGCTACTTCGACGAGATGATGCCGAAGATCAGCATCGCCTATCAGCCGGCCAATATCGATCTGGCTGCGGTGTACGGGCGAAATGCACCGAAAATCCTCGAAATCGGCTGCGGCATGGGTGAAACGACGGCGAGAATCGCCGAAGCCCATCCGCAGAACGACTACTTCGGCCTCGAAGTGCACGTGCCCGGCGTCGGAGCGCTGTGCAAGCTGATCGCCGAAAAGAATCTCGCCAACCTGCGCATCGGCAACCACGATGCGGTCGAGGTGGTGCGCGACATGCTGCCGGAGGGGGCGCTCGACGGCATCCACATCTTTTTCCCCGATCCCTGGCACAAGACGCGCCACAAGAAGCGCCGGCTGGTCCAGCCGCCCTTCGTCGCGCTGCTCGCCTCGCGCCTCAAGCCGGGCGGCTATATCCACTGCGCCACCGACTGGGAAAACTACGCCCTGCAAATGCTCGACGTGCTCGGCCGCGAGCCCACCCTGCAAAACAGCGTGCCCAACCCGAGCGCCGAGCAACTGGCTGCCGCACTCGAATCCGATAGCGCCGCCCATCTCGCCGGCTTCGCGCCGCGCCCGGAATACCGCCCATTGACCAAGTTCGAGAATCGCGGCCTGCGTCTCGGCCACGGTGTCTGGGATCTCGTTTTCAAGAAGCGCTGAGCGCTCAACAGGAATTCATCGCATGTGGTTCAAGAACCTCCAGCTCTATCGCCTGCCCACCCCGTGGAATATTGACCTCGCCAAGCTCGACGAGCAG
>JAYRUZ010000303.1:0-2011 GCA_041918795.1 Azonexus sp.
GTCGCGCCGTCCGGCAGCATCAGCGCCGAGATCAGGTAACCCTGGTCCTCGGCCGGTACGAAGCTGCCCGGGATGATGCGGAAGAAGGCTGCGGTGCACCCGACAATCAGGGCAAAAACCAGGGCGCCGACGATGCCGTGCTTCATGGTGAAGGCGACGGCGCCGGTATAACTCTTGGTCAGGCGCTCGAACATGCGGTTGAACGGGGCGAACAGCTTGTTCTCGGTGTGTTGCGCCTTGAGCAGCAGGGCGCACAGGGCAGGCGTCAGGGTCAGCGCGACGACGCCGGAGAGCACCACGGCCACCGCCACGGTGACGGCGAACTGCTTGTAGAGCTGGCCGGCGATGCCGCCAAGGAAGGCGACCGGGACGAACACCGCACAGAGCACCAGCACGATGGCGATCAGTGCGCCGGTCACCTCGTGCATGGCCTTGATCGCAGCCTGCTTGGGCGGCAGCTTCTCTTCGGCCATCAGGCGCTCGACGTTTTCCAGCACGACGATGGCGTCATCGACCACGATACCGATGGCCAGCACCATGGCGAACAGGGTCAGCGTGTTGATCGAAAAGCCGAACAGCCACAGACCGGCGAAGGAACCGATCAGCGAGATCGGCACCGCCACCATCGGAATCAGCGTGGCGCGCCAGCTCTGCAGGAAGATGAAGACGACGGCCAGCACCAGGATCATCGCTTCGATCAGGGTGTGCTTGACCTCGCTGATCGAGGCGGAAACGAAACGGGTGGTGTCGAACGGAATGACGAAATCCATCGCTTCCGGGAACTTGACCTTCAGCTCGGCCATCTTGACGCGCACGGCATCGGCCACTTCCAGCGCGTTGGCGCCGGTCTGCAGGAAGACGCCCATGGCGATGGTCGGCTGGCCGTCCAGCGTCACGCGCTGGTCGTAGCTGTAGGCGCCGAGTTCGATGCGGGCGACGTCCTTCAGGCGGAGCAGGCCGCCGGGGCCGCTCGAGCGGATGACGATGTTGCCGAACTCTTCCTCGGTCAGCAGGCGGCCCTTGGCGGTCACCGTGTAGACCAGTTGCTGGTCGTTCGGTGCCGGTTCCTGGCCGATCTTGCCGGCCGCGTTCTGGGCGTTCTGCGCAGCAATGGCGGCGGAAACCTCGGACGTGGTCAGGCCAAGCTGGGCCATGCGGTCCGGCTTCAGCCAGACGCGCATCGAGTAGTCTTGGGCACCGAAGATGGTGACGTCGCCGACGCCCTTGACCCGCTTCAACTCGTCAACGATGTTCAGGCTGGCGTAGTTGGACAGATAGAGCGTGTTGTAGCGGCCCTGATCGGATTGCAGCGCGACGACCTGGAGGATGTCGTTGGAGCGCTTCTGCACGATCACGCCGTTGCGCCGCACCGCTTCCGGCAGGCGCGGCTCGGCGGCCTTGACGCGGTTGTTCACGTTCACCGACGCCATGTCGACGTTGGTGCCGACCTCGAAGGTGGCGGTGATGGTGACCGAACCGTTGGCGCTGGCCGAGGAGGTGAAATACACCATGTTCTCGACGCCGTTCAGCTGCTCCTCGATGGGCGCAGCCACGGTCTTGGCCAGGGTTTCAGCCGAAGCGCCCGGGTAGGTGGCGGTGATCAGCACCGTCGGCGGCGCGATCTGCGGGTACTGCGCGATGGGCAGTACCTGCGAGGCGACCAGGCCGGCAATGACGATGATGATCGAGATGACCGACGCAAAGATCGGTCGGTTGATGAAGAATCTGGACATGGCCGCTCCTTACTGGTGGCGCTGAGTCGTGGCCGACATACCCGACATGCCTTCCATCCCACCCATGCCGCTCATGCCCTGCGGCTTGCTGCCGCCGGCCTGCTCGGCACCGGGGACGACCGGCGGATGCGGATTGACCGGGGCACCGGGGCGCAGCTTGATCAGGTTGTCGACAATGACCTTGTCGCCGGCCTTCAGGCCGCCGAGGATGACCCAGTCCTTGCCGTACCACTCGCCGGTCTTGATCGGACGCGGGGCGACCTTGTTTTCGCCATCGA
>JAYRUZ010000304.1:0-2008 GCA_041918795.1 Azonexus sp.
GGGCCGAGCGGTGGTTCGGCCGAGAAACCGGTTGGTACCGTCTGTTTTGCCTGGGCAGCCAAGGAGGGCGGCTGCGAGGCGCAAACCTGCCATTTCACCGGCGACCGCTCGGCCGTGCGGGCGCAATCGGTTCGCCATGCCGTGCGCGGGCTGATCGAACGCCTGGATGGTGCGGTGCTGCTGGCCTGAGCGGCCGGTTTATTGGCTGACTTCGCGGATCAATTCGCGCAGTAGCGGGCCGGCGATACCAGCGGCTGAGCCCGTCGGTTTGCGGTAGGCGACCCAGGTGCTGCCGTTCTGGCCGGGCAGGGTGTAAACCGAAATGGCGAAGGGGCAGAAAACGATGTTGTGCGGATCGGTTTCCATCATCTTGCGCGACAGGCCGGCCGAGCAGAATTCGATGATCTCGGCTTTGTCGTAGATCTTTTTGGTGGCACCGAGGTCGGCGCCGGTTCGGGCCAGCATGTCGGCGATGTGCGAGGTGTAGTTGATGACCAGGCCGCGGTTTTCGATGGCGGTGACCAGCGCCTCCTTGGTTTCCTCGAAGCTGCCCTTGACCTGGGTTTTTTCCATGGAGCCATCGGCCAGGGCGGCGAGGCTGAGCAGGGCGAGACAGAAGCTGGCGATCAGGTGGCGCATGAAAGTTCCTTGTTGGCAGGATAGGCTGGCGGCATTTTAAGCCACTGCTGCGGTGCATTGCCCGAAATGGGCAAAAATGCTCAGCCCGGCAAGGGCGCGAACAGGGCGGCCAGGTCGTCGTTGCCGAACTTGATTTCGACGCTGCGGTCGTCGGACAGGATGCCGGCGGCCAGTTCGGCCTTGCGTTCCTGCAGGGCGAGAATCTTTTCCTCGATGCTGCCGCTGACGATCAGCTTGTAGACGAAGACCGGCTTGTCCTGGCCGAGGCGGTGAGCGCGGTCGGTCGCCTGGTTTTCGACGGCCGGGTTCCACCACGGATCGTAATGGATGACGGTGTCGGCTGCCGTCAGATTGAGGCCGACGCCGCCGGCCTTCAGGCTGATCAGGAAGATCGGTACGTGGCCATCCTGGAAATGCTGGATTTGTTGCTCGCGGTCGGTGGTGTCGCCGGTGAGCAGCGAATAGCTGAGGCCGATGGCTTCGAGTTCGGCCTGGATCAGCGCCAGCATGCTGGTGAACTGCGAGAAGACGAGGATGCGCCGGCCTTCATCGACCAGTTCCGGCAGCATGGCCATCAGCAGGTCGAGCTTGGCCCGCTCGCTGACCTTGCGCGCGGCGTTGGCGCGCACCAGGCGCGGGTCGCAGCAGACCTGGCGCAGCTTCAGCAGGGCGTCGAGGATGACGATCTGGCTGCGTGCGAAGCCCTTGCTGGCGATCTCGTCACGCACCTTGGCATCCATCGCGGCGCGCACCGTTTCGTAGAGGTCGCGCTGGCTGCCTTCGAGTTCGACGCTGCGCACGATGATGGTCTTCGGCGGCAGCTCCTGGGCGACGTCTTCCTTCTTGCGGCGCAGGATGAAGGGTCGGATGCGGCTGGCCAGCAGGTTGCGCCGTTCGGCGTCACCCTGTTTTTCCACCGGCGTGCGCCAGTAGCGGTTGAATTGCTTGGCGCTGCCGAGGAAGCCGGGCAGCAGGAAGTCGAACTGGCTCCACAGTTCGCCCAGGTGGTTCTCCAGCGGCGTGCCGGTCAGGCACAGGCGGTGGCGGGCGCTCAGCTTGCGCACGGCCTCGGCGCTCTGGCTCTGGGCATTCTTGACCGTCTGCGCCTCGTCGAGGATGAGCAGGTGATAGTCGTGCTGCATCAACTCGTCGGCGTCGCGCCAGAGCAGCGGGTAGGTGGTCAGCACCACGTCGTGCTGCGAAATTTCGGTGAAGCGAGTCTTGCGCTCGGGGCCGTGCAAAGACAGCACGCGCAGGCCGGGGGCGAAGCGGGCGGCTTCGCTCTTCCAGTTGAAGATCAGCGACGTCGGCAGGATGATCAAGGCCGGCTGGTCGAGGCGACCGGCTTCCTTCTCCAGCAACAGGTGAG
>JAYRUZ010000305.1:0-1984 GCA_041918795.1 Azonexus sp.
CAAGCCTTTATCGACGCCTGCGTCGGCCTGCCCGTCGAGGGGCTGGAAGAGCCGCTGGCCGAGCCGAGCGCCCCGGCCCTGGCCGAGTTGCAGCGGCGGGCCAGCTTCCCGCTCGCTGTCGATGAATCCATCGAGTTGCTGACGCCTGACTTCTTCCGCCATCCGCCGGTGCGCCGCCTGGTGCTCAAGCCGGCGCGGCTTGGCTTGCTGGCCGGCGTGGAACTGGCCTTGCGCGCCCGCGCCTCGGGCATCGAGGTGATCGTCACTTCGGCCCTGGAAAGCGCCTGCGGCTTGCTCGCCTGCGCCCATCTGGCGGCTGCCGTGGCACCGGACAGCGTGCATGGCCTGGGCACGGCCGACTGGCTGGCGGCCGACACCGGCCCCGGCCCGCGCGTGGTCGAGGGGCACCTGCATCTGCCGTTGGCAGCCGGCATCGGCTTTCACCCATTTGGTGCATAAAACACCCCTGACATTGTCGGGTTTGCAACACGACAATCGAAAATCAACACCATGATTTAAAACGGTTTTTTATTTGGCTCGGTCCTTGCTAAAGGGTATGCGTACCCATTTACCAAGCCGAGCAAAATGGCCGAGATCATCCATTCCAAGAAGGCACTGGCGGTCAATCCGCTGAAGGTCAGCCAGCCGGTGGGCGCCTCGCTCGCCTTCCTGGGCCTGAACCGCAGCCTGCCGCTGATGCATGGTTCGCAGGGCTGTACGGCCTTCGGCAAGGTCTTCTTCGTGCGCCACTTCCGCGAGCCGATCCCGCTGCAGACGACGGCGATGGATCAGGTGTCGACCATCATGGGCGCCGACGAGAACATCATCGAGGCGCTGCGTACGCTTTCCGACAAGAGCAAGCCGGACATCATCGGCCTGGTCACCACCGGCCTCTCCGAAACGCAGGGCACCGACATTCACCGCGCCGTGCGCGACTTCCGCACCCAGCACCCGGAATTCGCCCATGTGGCGGTGGTTGCGGTCAATACGCCGGATTACCTCGGCTGCCTGGAAAGCGGCTATGCGCTGGCGGTCGAGGCCCTGATCAATACGCTGGTGCCGGAAAGCCAGACCGTCGGCAAGCGCCCCAAGCAGGTCAATGTGCTGGCTTCCGGCATGCTGACGCCGGGCGACACCGAGGCGATCAAGGAATGGATCGAAGCCTTCGGCCTGCGCGCCATCATGGTGCCGGACATCGGCGATTCGCTCGACGGCCACCTGATCGAAGCCGAATTCTCGTCGCTGACCATCGGCGGCACGCCGCGCTCGGAAATCGAGATCATGGGCGAGTCCACCGCCACGCTGGTCATCGGCCCCTCGCTGCACAAGGCGGCGGACATTCTCAAGAGCAGGACCGGCGTGCCCGACTACCGCTTCGAAGGCCTGATGGGCCTCGACGATTGCGACGGCTTCACGCAGGCATTGGCCGAGATTTCCGGCAAGCCGGTGCCACCCCATATCGAACGCCAGCGCGCCCAATTGCAGGACGCGATGGTCGATAGCCACTTCATGCTCGGCTTCGCCCGCGTCGCGCTGGCCGCCGACCCCGACCTGCTCGGCCAGCAGGTGCGCTTTTTGACCGGCATGGGCGCCGAGATCGTTGCCGCCGTCAGCCCGCACAAGCACGACAGCCTGGCCGGCCTGCCGATCCCGAAGGTGATCATCGGCGACCTGGAAGACATGGAGAAGGAAGCACGCGCCGGCGATGCGCAGTTCGTCATGTCCAACTCGCATGCCGTCGAAACGGCCAAGCGCCTCGGCCTGCCGCTGATGCGCTCGGGTTTTCCGCAGTACGACCTCGTGGGCGGTTATGCCCGCACCTGGGTGGGCTACCGCGGTTCGCGGCAGGCCTTGTTCGATCTTGCCAACCTCATGCTGGGACAACACCATGAACTCGAACCCTATCGATCAATCTACTGGGCCGACGACCGTGACGGCCCCGGCCAACAACATGTCATCTCGTCGTCTACAGCTGGTCTGGTCC
>JAYRUZ010000306.1:0-1968 GCA_041918795.1 Azonexus sp.
CCGCCGGTGAAGCCGGCTCCCATGCGGCGACGCTCGACGAAGATGTGCCCCCCCAGGTCCTTGGCGTTATCCGGCTGTTTGGCCTTCTTTTTCGCCTGTTTCTTGGCGATCGAGGCCGCAACGGCTACCTCGCGGTGCGATTCGCACTCGCCGGGGCCGATCCGCACGGCGCCGATCGACAATCTGGGCAAACCCTGGAAAGCCAGCTCGCCGCGCCGGTTCTCCATCATGTAACCGCCCTGCGACCATTCCTCGGTATTGAGAATCTTGCCCATGGCCTCGGCAAAACTGCTCAGCAGCTGCCAGCAGCGCGCTTCCCAGTCAGCACTCTGGAAAATCACGAAGAAATCGTCGCCGCCGATATGCCCGACGAAATCCTGACGCGTATCGACCGCCTCGCAGATCAGGCGGGCCAGCACCAGGATCACGTCGTCGCCGCGGCGGTAGCCGAAGGTGTCGTTGAAGGGTTTGAAATCGTCGATGTCGATATAGGCGGCGACAAATGAAATGTCGCCGGCCAGCATGCGGTCGATGTGTTCGTTGATCGGCACGTTGCCCGGCAGTTGCGTCAGCGGGTTGGCGTAGCGCGCGGCGCTGATCTGCATCTCGGTGATGGTGCCCATCAGCGCGTGGCTGCTGCCGACGCCGCGATAAGCGCCGTTGGCGGTGACGATGAAGCCGTCGAGCAGGTGATGCTTGGGCGCGCGCGACATCATCATGGCCAGTTCCTGGATGGTCGCCGCTTCATCGACGATGAGCGGGGCGCGGTCCATGAACAGCTCGCAGCTCTTGCGCCCGTAGAGCTCCTTGCGGAAACGCCGGGAAAAGCTGTCGATCATGTTGTGCCGGTTGATCAGGCCGAGCGGCATGCTGTCGATGCTGACCACCGGCAGCACGTCGAGTTCGGGATCGTTCTCGAAACGTTCGATGACCGCTTCGTTGCAGGTGCCGGGCGTCACCGGCACGATTTCGCGCAACAGGCTCTGCGCCGTCGGCATCTGGCCCAGGCTGCTCGCCGTCGGCGACAAGGTCAGGCGCCGCTGGTCGAGCACGGACAAGGCGACGGCCGACATCTGGCGCAACGGGTGGCTGTCCGGCCGGGCGATGAAAAAACCCTGGCCGCAGGCGATGCCCATGTCGCGGACGCAGGCGAAATCCTCCGGGCGCTCGATGCCTTCGGCGACCAGCGAGGCGTTGCAGATTTCGGCCAGATCCTGCATGGCGCGCACGAAGTGGTACTTGATCCGGTCGTCGGCGATGCCATGGACGAAATGGCGGTCGATCTTGACGAATTCCGGCTTCAGCTCCGACCACATGCGCAGGTTGGCGAAACCCTCGCCGAGATCGTCGATGGCAATCTGGAAGCCGCGCCCGCGATAGTGCTGCAGGGCCTCGTGGATACCTGGCACGTCAGTGATGCGCTGGTTCTCGGTCAATTCTATGACGACGCGCGTCGGTGCAATGCCCAGTTCGGTCAATAGTTCGCGCGTCTCGCCGTTCATCAGGCGCTGGTCGAGCAGGCTGCTCGGCGTCACGTTGAGAAAGAGACGCCCCGGCAGATGCTGGGCGGCGAAGGCACGCAGGCTGGCTTCCCGCGCCGCGTGCTCGACCTCGAGGTACAGACCCGCCTCGCGAGCGGCGGCGAACAGCGCATCCGGGCGATGCAGCGGGCTGTCCTGCGGCCCGCGGATCAGCGCCTCGTAGCCGAGGATGCTGCGCGCCCGGCAATCGACAATCGGCTGGAAGACAGGCGTCAGCAGACCGGCGGCAAGAATGCGGTGCAATTCGGCAACATCGTGGACCATCTGGGCAATCATCGGCAGGGCTCGGGTGAGAAACAGCCTACCCACTTTAGGAGGCCATTGTTGCAGCGCCGTGACAACCAGAAGACGCAGCATGCCTTATGGCGTAACACGGCTGAAACCTTGCCGGCGCAGCATGATGCCCCGATCACCCCACCGCCCCCCC
>JAYRUZ010000307.1:0-1922 GCA_041918795.1 Azonexus sp.
GGGGGAGAGGAAGTATCCCACGGATCATGCCGGTGGCAAATTAGGCTCTAGAAGAAGGCGAACCACGCAGCCAGCGCGAAGCAGGCCAGCATCAGATAGCCGGCGATGCCGCCGAGCACCATTTGCCGGTCATTGTTCTCGCGGCCGACCTTGAGCATGTCGGTGACGATGACGCGGCGGTTGTAGCGCGCTTCGCCGTCCTGGCCGATGCGGATGGAGACCAGTGCGGCAGCAATGCCGACCAGCAGCAACAGCGGTACCGGCGTTTTTGCCCAGGCGATCCAGGCCGCCGGCAACACCAGCGCCAGCACCGTGATGGCGCGAATCAGCAGGTGCAGCCAGGGCTTGTCCTTCATGCCGGGCGGCTCCCCATGGTTTCGCCCATGCGGATGGCGCGGGTCGGCGACCATTCCGGGTTGAAAGCCAGGCTGTTTTTCGGGAACAGCATGACGACCGTCGAGCCGAGCAGGAAGCGGCCCATTTCCTGGCCTTTTTGCAGGTGCACCGCAGCAGTGCCGTTCGCCGTGTCGTAGCGCCATTCGCGGACGACGCCGGGGCGCGGCGGATTGACCGTGCCGTGCCAGACCGTCGCCATGCTGCCGACGATGGTGGCGCCGACCAGGGTCAGCACGAAGGGTCCGAATTCGGATTCGAAGACGCAGACCACGCGCTCGTTGCGGGCGAAGAGGCCCGGCACGCCGCGCGCCGTGGTCGGATTGACCGAGAACAGCGCGCCCGGCACGTAGATCATGCGCGTCAGCTTGCCGGCGCAGGGCATGTGGATGCGGTGGTAGTCACGCGGGCTGAGGTAAAGCGTGGCGAAGCTGCCGTTCTCGAATTGCTCGGCCAGCTTGCGGTCGCCGCCGACCAGTGCGGTGGTCGAATAGCTGTGGCCCTTGGCCTGGAAAATCTGGTCGCGCTCAATGGCACCGAACTGGCTGATCGCACCATCAACCGGGCACAGGAAATCGGCTTCGGCCAGCGGGCGCGCACCTTCGGCCAGCGGCCGGGTGAAGAATTCGTTGAAGCTCTTATAGCTGGCGATGTCCGGGTTGGCCGCTTCCGCCATGTTCACGTTGTAGCGGCCGACGAACCAGCGGATGACGCTCGTCGTCAGCGAGCCGGCTTCGGCCGAGGCCAGCTTGCCGGCCAGCGCGGTCAGCGCCTGCTTGGGGATCAGGTATTGGGGCAAAACGGCAAGGCGATCGGACACGGCGTGACGACTCGAAAAGGGAGCCGGCAATTATACGGGCTCGCCCGGCGTCAGCCTACGCGCCTATCCATTTGCTCTCGTTCGCCTCGGTTTGTCCTGGGCATCGGTAATCCAGCTACCATGGGCATCCTTTCGAAACTGCACGAGGGCTGTTCATGCACCCGATTTCCCTTTACTGCACCGCCATCCTGGGCGCCCTGGTCTTTCTGCTCGGCCTTTTCGTGTCGGTGCAGCGCTTTCGCAACAAGATCGGCTCCGGGCAGGCCGAGGAGAAAAATGCGCTGATCAACCGGGTGATCCGGGCGCATGGCAATACGACCGAGTTCGCCCCTTTCCTCGCTGTCCTGTTTCTCTACCTGGGCAGCCGCGATCCGTCCTCCCTGGTGCTGGGGCTGATCGTCGTCGCCACGCTGTGCCGCTGCCTGATCGTTGCCGGGCTGATCGGCTACGCCAACATGAACCGGCCCAACCCGCTGCGTTTCACCGGTGCGCTCGGCACCTACCTGTCTGGTGCCGGCCTCTGCCTGGCCTTGGTGATGGGCGGCTGAGCCGCGGAAAACGCCGGAAACAACTTGGTCACATGCCGATACACGGCATTACGTTTCTGCTGACATCCGGAGCGAAACCGGCTGCGTTATTCGCTACAAGGCGCTGCGAAAAAGTGGGCAGCACCGAGTAACGAACAAACCAACCCGTTAAGGAGAAACAA
>JAYRUZ010000308.1:0-1918 GCA_041918795.1 Azonexus sp.
TCGTCGCCCTGCCGCTGGGCTTCCTGATCGGCCAGTCGCCGCTGCTCTTCCAGGCCTTCAACCCCTTCATCCAGATTCTCAAGCCGATCTCGCCGCTGGCCTGGATGCCGCTGGCGCTGTACAGCCTGAAGGATTCCGACGTTTCCGGCATCTTCGTGATCTTCATCTGCTCGCTGTGGCCGATGCTGATCAATACCGCCTTCGGCGTCGCCGCGGTGCGCCGCGACTGGGTCAATGTCGCCCTGACGCTGGAAGTCAAACCGCTGCGCAAGGCCTTTCAGGTCATCCTGCCGGCCGCCGCGCCGACCATCGTGACCGGCATGCGCATCTCGATGGGCATCGCCTGGCTGGTCATCGTCGCCGCCGAAATGCTGGTCGGCGGTACGGGCATCGGCTACTTCGTGTGGAACGAGTGGAACAACCTGGCACTGCCCAACGTGATCTTCGCCGTCGTCATGATCGGCCTGGTGGGCATGGCCCTCGACCAACTGTTCGGCCTGCTGCAAAAAGCCGTCACCTACCGGGAATAAGCGCCATGACCACTCATTTTCTCAGCGTCGAAGGGCTCAAGAAAGCCTATCCCGGCACCACTACCCCGGTCTTCGAGGACATCCACTTCGGCATCGACAAGGGCGAGTTCGTCTGCATCATCGGCCACTCCGGCTGCGGCAAGACAACCATCCTGAACGTGCTCGCCGGGCTGGAAGAAGCCTCGGCCGGCGGCGTCATCATGGATGCCAAGGAGGTCAAGGGACCGAGCCTGGACCGCGGCGTCGTCTTCCAGAGTCACGCCCTGATGCCGTGGATGAGCGTGCTAGCCAACGTCGCCTTCGCCGTCAAGTCGAAGTGGCCGGACATGCCCAAGGCCCAGGTCGAGGCGCACTGCACCAAATACCTTGAGATGGTCGGCCTCGGCCACGCCATTCACAAGAAACCGGCCGAACTCTCCGGCGGCATGAAGCAGCGCGTCGGCATCGCCCGCGCCTTCGCCATCGAGCCCAAGATGCTGCTGCTCGACGAGCCGTTCGGGGCGCTCGACGCGCTGACCCGCGGCACCATCCAGGATGAGTTGCTGAAGATCGTCCAGGCAACGCACCAGACGGTGTTCATGATCACGCACGACGTCGATGAGGCCATCCTGCTCGCCGACAAGGTGATCCTGATGAGCAACGGCCCGCTCGCCAAGATCGCCGAGATCGTCGAGATCACCATGCCGCGCGACCGCACCCGGGCCGAGATGCACCACGACCCGCAGTTCTACCGCATTCGTAACCACCTGGTCGATTTCCTGGTGAATCGCTCGAAGTCCTACGCCGGCGACCACACCGCCGTGCTGCACGACGCCAGGCATCCACCGGTCGTCCGTCCCGGCCTGAGCGATGAGGCAGCCGACGATGCCGCCCTGCGCCAGCCCCCTTCCTTGAAACAAGTCGTCAATTCGTAATCCCCCAAAGCTCAGGAGAAAACACCATGAACCGCAACGACGTTACCGAACTGATCATCGCCGCCAAGGTGAACAAGGGCATCAAGTGGGCCGATGTGGCCGGCAAGATCGGCCTGTCCAAGGAGTGGGTCACTGCCGGCTGCCTCGGCCAGATGACCTTCACCGCCGAGCAGGCCAAGATCCTCGGCGACACCTTCGGCTTGCCGGAAGAGGCGCTCAAGCTGCTGCAGGTCGTCCCCTACAAGGGCTCGCTGCCGACCGCCGTGCCGACCGACCCGCTGATCTACCGCTTCTACGAGCTGATCAGCGTCTACGGCACGACCTTCAAGGAACTGATCCACGAAGAATTCGGCGACGGCATCATGTCCGCCATCGACTTCAAGATGGACCTGCAGCGCGAGCCCAACCCGATGGGCGACCGCGTCAGCATCACCATGTCCGGCAAGTTCCTGCCGTACAAGACCTACTGATCTG
>JAYRUZ010000309.1:0-1914 GCA_041918795.1 Azonexus sp.
CCATGCCGATGATCGACAACGTCACCGTCGATTTCGTCGATACGCTGACCCACACCGGCTTCAAGTTCGACAACCCGAATGCCAGCTCGCAGTGCTCCTGCGGCTCTTCCTTCTCGGTCTAAGGAGAGAAAACCATGTGGGAATACTCCGACAAGGTCCGCGAACACTTCTTCAACCCACGCAACTCCGGCCCGCTGGAAGAAGCCAACGGCATCGGCGACGTCGGCTCGATCCAGTGCGGCGACGCGCTGCGCCTGATGCTCAAGGTCGAACCGGAAACCGAGATCATCCAGGACGCGCACTTCCAGACCTTCGGCTGCGGCTCGGCCATCGCCTCGTCGTCGGCCCTGACCGAAATGATCAAGGGCATGACGCTGGACGAAGCGCTGAAGGTTTCCAACCAGGACATCGCCGATTTCCTCGACGGCCTGCCGCCGGAAAAGATGCACTGCTCGGTCATGGGCCGCGAAGCCCTGCAGGCCGCCATCGCCAACTACCGCGGCGAAGAGTGGTCCGATGACCACGAGGAAGGTGCCCTGATCTGCAAGTGCTTCGCCATCGACGCCGTGATGATCGAGGACGTGGTCAAGGCCAACAACCTGAACACGGTCGAGGAAGTCACCTTCTACACCAAGGCCGGTGGCGGTTGCGCCGCTTGCCACGAGGGCATCGAAGAGATTCTGGCCAAGGTCAAGGCCGAGCGTCCGGGCATGGGCGAAACCTCGCCGCCGGCCGCCTGCCCGGCCACGCCGGAAGCGCCGAAGCCGCCAGCCAAGAAGCTCTCCATCGTCGAGAAGATCGCCAAGATCCAGGAAGTGCTGGAATCGGTCCGCCCGATGCTGCAGCGCGACCATGGCGACGTCGAACTGGCCGACGTGCAGGGCAAGAAGATCTACGTGCATCTGAAGGGCGCCTGCTCGGGTTGCATGATGGAAGCGGCCACCCTGGGCGGCATCCAGCAGAAGATGATCGAAACCCTGGGCGAACTGGTTCAAGTGCTGCCCGCGTCCCACATGCCCGTAGAGGCCTGAGACAAGTGGTCTGTTTCGCAATCAACTGAACATGAAAGCTTGTCTTTGCACCGCTGGCGTTGTTGCTCATCCTCGCGATAGGACCCCTATCGCTGCGGTTCGCGCCTAGCCAGCGGCACAAATCCAGCGCTTTCATCATGTCCAGCCAATCACGAAACAGACCACCCTGAAACTCGGCTGCTGCGGTGTACAGCCCAAAACAGCCGATTTTCAAATCACCCCAACCCCAACATTGACCCCGAGGACCGCGCCATGGAACTGAAACCGATCTACCTGGACAACAACGCCACGACGCGGGTCGATCCCGCCGTGGTCGAAGTCATGCTGCCCTTCTTCACCGAGCATTTCGGCAATGCCTCTTCCATCCACGCCTTCGGCAGCGAAGTCGGCAAGGCGCTGAAGAAGGCGCGCAGCCAGGTTCAGGCGCTGCTCGGTGCGGAGCACGATTCGGAAATCATCTTCACCTCCTGCGGTACCGAGTCCGACTCGACCGCAATCCTGTCGGCACTCAAGGCCCAGCCGGAACGCAACACGGTGATCACCACCGTCGTCGAGCACCCGGCCATCCTGACCCTGTGCGAGTGGCTGGAGAAGGAAGGCTACATCGTCCATAAGCTCAAGGTGGACAAGAAGGGCCGCCTCGACATGGACGAGTACAAGTCCCTGTTGAACGACCGCGTCGCCATCGTTTCGGTCATGTGGGCCAACAACGAAACCGGCACCATCTTCCCGGTCGAGGAAATGGCTGCGCTGGCCGCCGAGAAGGGCATCATGTTCCATACCGACGCCGTGCAGGCCGTCGGCAAGATTCCCATCGACCTGAAGAACACCAAGATCGACATGCTGTCGCTCTCCGGCCACAAGCTGCACGCGCCCAAGGGCA
>JAYRUZ010000310.1:0-1893 GCA_041918795.1 Azonexus sp.
GCTGGCGTTGTTTGAGCCGCAGGCGAGTTCATGCGAACCGCGCCCTGAGCGGTGCGTGGCATCGCGAAGAAGTACTCTTGGGGTGCCCGGCCGGCCGAGTAGCGGAAGGAAGTGGGCGCAGCCCACCGCCGCCCCGGTCCGTACAGGCAAAGCAAAAGAAAGTACGCCCGCCGTCAAGGCGGAAAACTGAGGCTAAGCGGAACGCCGCCTCAAGAACGTCCCCCTCAGGGCAAAACCTTCCCCGGATTCAACAAATTCTTCGGATCCAGCGCCAGTTTCAGCGCCCGCATGACCTCAACCGCCACTTCGCCGTGTTCGGCCACGAGATACTTCTTCTTGCCCAGCCCGATGCCGTGTTCCCCGGTGCACGTCCCTTCCATGGCGATGGCTCGTTCGACGACGCGGCGGCTGATCCAGGCGGCTTCTTCCATTTCCTTGGCGTTGTCGGTATCGACCAGTACGACCAGGTGGAAATTGCCATCGCCGACGTGGCCGAAGAGGGCGATGGGGATGCCGACCTGCTCGATGTCGGCCTGGGTTTCGGCGATGCATTCGGCCAGGCGTGAGATTGGCACGCAGACGTCGGTCGGGAAACAGCGGCAGCCGGGCTTGAGTTGCAGGCAGGCGAAGTAGGCGTCGTGGCGGGCTTGCCACAGGCGGCTGCGGTCTTCCGGCCGGGTCGCCCATGCGAAATTGGCGCCGCACAGGTCGTCGGCGATGGCCTGTACGGTTTGCGCCTGTTCCTCGACGCCGGCCGGGCTGCCGTGGAATTCGAAGAACAGCGTGGGCGCTTCGGCCAGCGTGGTCTTGCTGAACTTGTTGATGGCCGACAGCGACAGCGTGTCGAGCAGTTCGATGCGCGCCACCGGCACGCCGAGCTGGATGGTCTGGATCACCGTCTGCACCGCCGCCTCGATGCTCGGGAAGGTGCACACGGCGGCCGAGATGGCCTCGGGGATCGGGTAGAGCTTGACGGTCAGCTCGGTCATGATGCCCAGCGTGCCTTCCGAGCCGACCAGCAGGCGGGTCAGGTCGTAGCCGGCGGAGGACTTGCGGGCGCGGCCGCCGGTCTTGACGATGCGGCCGTCGGCCAGCACGGTGGTGGTGGCCATGACGTTCTCGCGCATGGTGCCGTAGCGCACGGCGTTGGTGCCGGAGGCGCGGGTCGCCGCCATGCCGCCGAGGGTGGCATCGGCGCCGGGATCGATCGGGAAGAAGAGGCCGGTGCCCTTCAGCGCGTCGTTCAACTGCTTGCGCGTGACCCCGGCTTGCACGGTAGCGTCGCCGTCTTCGGCGTGGATGACCAGCACCTGGTTCATCAGCGACAGGTCGAGCGAGACGCCGCCGTTCGGCGCCAGCACGTGGCCTTCGACCGAACTGCCGACGCCGTAGGGAATGACCGGCACGCCATGCTCGGCGCACAGGTGGACGACGCTGGCAACCTCCTCGGTGCTCTCCGCCATTACCACCGCATCGGGCGGTGCCGGGCGGTGCACCGACTCGTCGCGGCCATGTTGCAGGCAGGCGGATTCGCCGGTGGTAAAGCGTTGGGCAAAGCGATTCTTGAGTTCTTCGTGCAGGGCGGTGGGCAGGGGCATGGTGTTCTCCGTTGAGCCTGGATTGTTCATTGCAGCGCTCGTGCGGTGCCTGCGGCGGCGGCTAATGGGCAATCCGGGATGTGACTGGCGCGAACTATAGCGTAAGCACTTATTGACGGCGCGTATGGCGATAGGGAGAATCATTCCGTCGTATTCAATTCAACCCCAGAGTTCAGGAGAAAACACCGATGCAAGCCAAGCTTTCCGTAGTTGCCCTCTCCGTAGCAGCCGCCTTCGCCCTGTCCGCTTGCGGCCAGAAAGAAGAACCGAAACCCGCCGCCGCACCCGCGCCGGC
>JAYRUZ010000311.1:0-1881 GCA_041918795.1 Azonexus sp.
GGCCTCAGGCCAGCGCGAAGACGGTTTCGGTGCCTTCGTCCCAGCCGTCCCACAGGTAGTCGTCGGCCTTGCCATCGGCGATCAGGCGCAGGGCGTAATTGACCTGCTCCTTGTAGAACTCGCAGAAGGCGCCGATCTTGTCCATGCCGCCATTCATTTCGAAGGCCTCGGCCGGGCATGGCGAACCGCAGAAATGGCGGATGGCGCAGTCGCCGCAGGGACTGAAGCGGTCGACATCGCGCTCGATCACCGGCCGGAACGCCTCGGAAGCCAGCGCCGCCGCCACGCCCTCCTCCAGCAGCTTGCCGCCATTGAAGCGCGGCAGGCCGATGAACTCGCTGCATGGGTATAGGCTGCCGTCGGCCGCCAGCGCGAAGAAGGCGCGCCCGCCGCCGCAGGGCGAGATGTCGCACATCAGCCGGCGCGCCGTCGGGGCCAGGATGCCAAGCAGGATGTTGGCGAAATTGGCCACCATCAGCTTGCGCCCTGTTTCCTGGTACAACTCGTGGGTACGGTCGAGGGCGGCGAAGAACGCCTCGGCCATGGCGCCATCGGCCGGCTTGACGCCGCGCGCGCCGGGCAAGGTGCAGCGCAGGGTATTGAGCATGCAGGTCGGCACTTCGGCGGCGTGGAACAACTCGACCATGCGCGTCAGGTAGGGCAGGTTCTCGGTCGTGCAGGTCGTGATCACGCTCCACGAGCCGTAGCCGCGCAGCTTCTCCATCGCCCGCAATACCTTGCCATGCACGCTCTTGCCGCCCCAGGTCCGCCGGGTGGCATCGGTGATTTCCGCCACCGGGCCGTCGAGCGACAGGCCGATGCTGACGTTGCGCGAAGTCAGGAAATCCAGCGCCGCATCGTCGAGCAGGGTGCCGTTGGTCTGCAGGCCGAAAACGAAATCGTCGGCGAAGGCGTCGATCGCTGCGAACACCGCCGGCGCGTTCATCAAGGGCTCGGCACCGTGGAAGATGGCGCGCGGCTTGCGTCCTTCCGGCATCACCGAGCGGAAGTAGTCGCGCAGGCTGGCCAGCGAGGCAAGCAGCGTCTCAGCCGACATGTGCGAACCACCGCTGCGCTGCTGGTCGGGCAGGTAGCAGTAGGTGCAGTTGAGGTTGCAGCGCTCGGTCGGGTTGAGATAGACGCCGGAGGGCTTGAGGCCGAAGCGCAGGGCGTGCAGTTCGTCGGCGAACTGCACGGCCTTGGCGCCGTAGCTGGCGAGCAGGGCCGGGTCGCGCGCGGCCTCGGCGACACGGCTCTTGTCCACCAGCGCCCAGAAGGCAGTTTGCGGGTCGGTCAGCGCTGCATAGACCGGGTGACCGATGTCGACCGCCTGGAAAAGCGTGCCGCTGGCGGCACGCTCGGCAAAGGCCTGGCTCATTTGGCCGCCTTCCGGTCCATCAGCACGTAGTGCGACAGGCCGATGCCGTCCGGGTTGCAGCTCTTGCGTACGGCGATGGTCGGGGCCACCGCTTGCGCCGTGGCCGGGGTTGCGGTCGGGGTTTGGTTGTTCGGCTGAAGCTTGGGGGTCATGTTCCACTCCTCGGGAAGACAAAAAACAAAAAGGGCTCCGGCTGACGGCACGCGCTAGCATGCAGTCAGCCGGAGCCCTTGCCTGGACTCCTGGTGGATATCGATTCGTCTTCTGGCTTCCGGATCAGCCGAAGCGCTGCGCCTTCCCTGTGCGCTCAAGCGCCCAAGTGGCTGGTCTGACGACCGTGCAGTCTTCGTCCCCGGTTACAGCGGCGGGCCCGCCACGGATTCGCACCGTGTTCCGTATCTCGATACCAACGGGAGCGCGGATTCTCTCAAGCCGGCGAAGCGGGGGTCAATTCGTCCTAAAGACCTAGTTCCTGCCAGATGGCATCGACGCGCTGCTTGACG
>JAYRUZ010000312.1:0-1881 GCA_041918795.1 Azonexus sp.
CGCCCTTGGACGAGCAAAGCCTGACCTTCCGCCTGCTGGCGATCCTGTTTCCGATCTTCGGCATCGTCGCCGCCGGCTATTTCTACGGTCGCAAGCACAAGCCGGAAATGGCGGTGGCCAACCGCCTGAACATGGACGTCTTCGTCCCGGCATTGGTATTTGCCGCGATGGCCGGCAAGTCCTTCGATCTGGCAGCCTATGCGCCCCTGGCGCTGGGTGGTTTCATCGTTCTTGCGGCTTGTGGCCTGCTGACCTGGCCGATTTCCCGCCTGCTCGGCATTCAGCCGAAAACGCTGGTGCCACCGATGCTGTTCAACAACTCCGGCAACATTGGCTTGCCGTTGGCCGTGCTGGCCTGGGGCGAGCATGCCCTGTCGGCGGCGGTGATCCTGTTCATGGTCGAGAACACGCTGCATTTCTCCTTCGGTGCCCGTTTGCTCGACCCGCATGCCCGCCTGCTCACGCTGTGGCGCGTGCCGGTGGTGGCGGCGGCCATTGCCGGCCTGCTGGTCGCCATCTTCAAGCTGCCGATCTGGCAACCGCTGGTCATCGCCATCAAGATGCTGGGTGACGTTTCGGTGCCGCTGCTACTCTTCTCGCTCGGCGTACGCATGACCGATGTCTCGTTCCGCGACTGGAAGGTGCCGGTCGGTGCGGCGGTGCTGCGGCCGCTGGCCGGCATGGCCATCGCCTATGGCGTGATCCAGTTGCTTGGGTTGCATGGTCGCGATGCGGCCATGTTGCTGGTGTTCGGTGCGCTGCCGCCGGCGGTGCTCAATTTCCTGTTTGCCGAGCGCTACAAGCAGGAACCGCAGCGCGTGGCGTCCATCGTGCTGATCGGCAACCTGGCGGCACTGTTTTTCCTGCCGCTGGCGCTGGCACTGGTCCTCTGATTTTTGCCCGTTTTGGGCAGTGCACCGCAGCAGTGCGCTGTGGCGCTGTGTTTACTCACCGAAACGATCCAGTCGCCGCCGGTCGCGCTTGGTCGGGCGGCCATGAATGGCATCGGCGGGTTCCTGCGTGAATTTACGCCGCATCTGCTCAGCTTCGCGGGCGGCGATGCTCTCTGTCGTTTCTTCGTAAAGCTGGCGCGCCTCGGTGGCCGGGCCACGTTTCTCGGAGAGCGCCTGCACGACGACTTCCCAGCGCGTATCGCCGTTGAAGATTTCCAGTCGGTCACCCGGCTTGACATCACGCGCCGGCTTGGTCGCCGTACCGTTCAGTTTGATCTTGCCGCCGCTGACCGCATCGGTGGCCAGGCTGCGCGTCTTGAAGAAGCGCGCGGCCCACAGCCATTTGTCGATGCGGACGCCAGTCACTGCGGAAGGATCGTCTCGCCGGCGTAAAGCTGTTCGACGGTTTCGCGCTGGCGAATGACGAAGACTTGGTCGCCATCGACCATCACTTCGACGGCGCGCGGGCGGGTGTTGTAGTTGGAGGCCATGGCCATGCCGTAGGCGCCGGCCGACATCACGGCCAGCAGGTCGCCCGGCTGCACGTTGAGCGGACGGGCCTGGCCGAGGAAGTCGCCGGTTTCGCAGACCGGGCCGACCACGTCGTAGTCGCGGGTGGCGCCGGCACGCGGCACGACCGGCTCGATGTCGTGCCATGCTTCGTAGAGCGCCGGGCGCATCAGGTCGTTCATGGCGGCATCGATGATGGCGAAGTTCTTGCCCTCACCTTCCTTCAGGAATTCGACCTGGGTCAGCAGCAGGCCGGCATTGCCGACCAGGCGACGGCCCGGTTCCAGTACCACCTGCAAACCGCGCCCTTGCAGCTTGTCGAGCAGCGGGTTGAGGTAGGAAGCGACGGTCGGTTGGACTTGTTCCGCCTTGTACTTGATGCCGAGGCCGCCACCGAGGTCGATGTGATGCAGCTTGA
>JAYRUZ010000313.1:0-1879 GCA_041918795.1 Azonexus sp.
TCGAAGGTTTCGTGCAAACCTATACCGGTGCCGAAGCCAAGCGTTTCTGGCTGCTGTTGCTCGATCTGCTGCAGGTGACGGGCGATCGCGCTGCTTTTGAAAGCTATGGCGTCGAATATGCTCAGGCTTGTGAAACCTCGCCGCCCACCTGGCGCGAGCAGGCTGCAGTGGAAAAGCCGAAGGCCGGCGGACCGCGTGTGCTTGCCCTGCAGGGCGTGCTGACCAGCGACAACGCCAAGCCGGTTGAAGAGATCAAGCGCATCGTCGAGCAAGGCGCCACCGTGGTCGTCGATTGCGGCAAGCTGGCCGGCATCGACGACGATCTGGCCGGTCAATTGGCCGATATCCTGCACCATGCGCGGCGCAAGAAATTGCCGCTTTCCATGCAGCATGCGGACGCCTTTCTGGCGCGCATCAATGAACGCCTGGTGGCTGGCGATGCCGCCCACGAACCGTCCTGGCGCCTGCTGCTCGAATTGCTGCAGCGCCACGGAACGCAGGATGCCTTCGAGGAGCGGGCGGTCGACTACGCGGTGACCTTCGAACTCTCGCCGCCTTCCTGGGAGACGCCACCGGCCAACGCCGTGCCGGCGGTGCCGCTGCCGGTTCCCGAGGTGGACGATGCACACTTCCTGGCCGGTGAGCTGAAAAACCAGCGTTTCGACGATCTGGTGGCTGTCCTGGAGATGCACGAGCATCCCATCCTCGATTTTTCCCGAGTCAATCGCCTGGATTTCTTCTCGGCCGGGCAGTTGGTCAATCGCCTCGCTCCGGCCAAGGCGTTGGGCAAGGATGTCATCATCCGTAGCCCGAACTACCTGGTCGCCGAATTGATGGCTGTTGTCGGCCTCAACAAGCAGGCGCGCATCATCGTTCCCAAGTCTTCTTAAGAGGCAATTCATGGAGCAATATCACGGCACGACGATCCTGTCGGTGCGCCGGGGCAACGCCGTTGCCATGGGCGGCGACGGTCAGGTGACGCTGGGCAATATCGTCATCAAGGCGACCGCCAAGAAGGTGCGCCGCTTGTATCAGGGCCGCATCCTGGCGGGTTTTGCCGGCGGCACGGCCGATGCCTTCACCTTGTTCGAGCGCTTCGAGGCCAAGCTGGAGAAGCATCAGGGCAATCTGGTGCGTTCGGCCGTCGAACTGGCCAAGGACTGGCGCTCCGACCGCGCTCTGCGTCGGCTGGAAGCCATGCTGTCGGTAGCGGACCGGGAGTCGTCGCTGGTCATCACCGGCAACGGCGATGTGCTGGAACCGGAACACGGTATCGTCGCCATCGGCTCCGGCGGCGCCTACGCGCAGAGCGCGGCGCGTGCCTTGCTGGAAAACACCAAATTGCCGCCGCTGGAGATCGTCACCAAGTCGCTGGAGATCGCCGGCGACCTGTGCATCTACACCAACCGCAACTTCACGCTGGAGACGCTGGAATGACCCAGATGACGCCGAAAGAGATCGTTTCCGAGCTCGACAAGCACATCGTCGGCCAGCAGAATGCTAAGAAGGCGGTGGCCATTGCCTTGCGCAACCGCTGGCGGCGGGCCCAGGTGGCCGAGCCGCTGCGCCAGGAAATCACGCCGAAGAACATCCTGATGATCGGGCCGACCGGCGTCGGCAAGACCGAAATCGCGCGCCGTCTGGCGCGGCTGGCCAATGCGCCCTTCATCAAGATCGAAGCGACCAAGTTTACCGAGGTCGGCTATGTCGGGCGCGATGTCGAGACCATCATCCGCGATCTGGTCGAGATGGCCATCAAGTCGCACCGCGAGCGGGCCATGAAGTCCATGCGCGCCCGCGCCGAAGACGCGGCCGAGGAACGCATCCTCGACGTGCTGCTGCCACCGGCACGCGGCCCCGGCTTTTTTGCCGAAAACAG
>JAYRUZ010000314.1:0-1795 GCA_041918795.1 Azonexus sp.
CGACCATCGCGACGACCGTCGCGGCCTTCGCGGGTCTTCTTCGGGGTCGGCTTCGGCTCAGGCAGCGGTTCAGCCGCCTTCGGCTCGCTACGGAACCACGAGAACAGCTTGGAGAAGAAACCGGCTTCATCCTTCGGCTGCACGGGTGCGGCTTCGGTCTTTTCCGGCATGATCGGCGCCGGCTGCTCCGGGGAGATACCCTTGATGGCAGCTTCCTGGCGCGGCTTGGCGTTTTCCTGCTGGGTCGCCTCCTTGATCGCTTCCTCATTCGGCATGTCGACCATCTTGTAGGACGGCTCGCGCAGGTCATCCAGGTTCAAGTCGTCGTGGCGCAAGCGGGTAACCGTATGGGCCGGCGTTTCCAGATGGATGTTCGGAATCAGCAGGATGGTGACCTTGTGGCGCAACTCGATGGCCTGAATGTCCGGGCGCTTCTCGTTGAGCAGGAAGGTCGCAACATCGACCGGCACCTGAACGTGCACGGCTGCCGTGTTTTCCTTCATCGCTTCCTCTTCGAGGATGCGCAGGATATGCAGCGCGGCAGATTCGGTCGAGCGGATGTGACCGGTACCAGTGCAGCGCGGGCAGGGGATGTAGCTGGTTTCAGCCAAAGCCGGACGCAGGCGCTGACGGGACAGTTCCATCAAACCAAAGCGGCTGATCTTGCCCATCTGGACGCGGGCACGGTCGTAGCGCAGCCCGTCGCGCAGGCGATTCTCGACTTCACGCTGGTTCTTGGAACTTTCCATGTCGATGAAGTCGATGACGATCAGGCCGCCCAAATCGCGCAAACGCAACTGGCGGGCCAGTTCGTCGGCAGCTTCGAGGTTGGTCTTGAGTGCCGTTTCCTCAATGTCGGAGCCCTTGGTGGCGCGACCGGAGTTGACGTCGACCGCCACCAGCGCTTCGGTGTGATCGATCACGATGGCGCCACCCGATGGGAGATTGACCTGGCGGGCGAAGGCGGTCTCGATCTGGTGTTCGATCTGGAAGCGCGAGAACAGCGGCACATCGTCGCGGTAACGCTTGACGCGATTGACGTTGCCCGGCATGACCGTGCCCATGAAGGCACGGGCCTGCTCGAAGACCTCGTCGGTATCGATCAGGATTTCACCGATATCCGGCTGGAAATAATCGCGAATGGCGCGAATGACCAGCGAGCCTTCCAGGTAAATCAGGAAAGCACCGGTTTGTTGCTGAGCGGCACCTTCGATGGCGCTCCACAGTTGCAGCAGGTAATTCAAGTCCCACTGCAGTTCTTCGGCCTGACGACCGATGGCAGCGGTGCGGGCGATCAGGCTCATGCCGTTGGGCACTTGCAATTGATCCATCGTTTCACGCAGTTCGGCGCGCTCGTCGCCATCGACACGGCGCGAAACACCGCCGCCGCGGGGATTGTTCGGCATCAGGACGAGATAACGGCCGGCCAGCGAGACATAGGTGGTCAGGGCAGCGCCCTTGTTGCCACGCTCATCCTTGTCGACCTGGACGATCAGTTCCTGTCCTTCTTTCAGGGCCTCGTTGATCTTGGCCTTGCCGGCCTCAACGCCCGGCTGGAAATAAGCGCGGGAGACCTCTTTGAACGGCAGGAAGCCGTGACGGTCGGCACCGTAGTCGACGAAGCAGGCTTCGAGCGACGGTTCGATGCGGGTGATGACACCCTTGTAGATGTTGCTTTTACGTTGTTCCTTGGCGGCGGATTCAATGTCGAGGTCAATCAGTTTCTGACCGTCGACAATGGCGACACGGAGTTCTTCCGCCTGTGTCGCATTGAAGAGCATGCGTTTCATTCTTT
>JAYRUZ010000315.1:0-1769 GCA_041918795.1 Azonexus sp.
GCGCCGCGTCGGCGGTGAAGCGGCGCTCGCCCTCCAGCGCGGCATCGACCCGATGCAGCAGGCCGTTCAGGGCGTCGAGCATGGGTCGGATTTCGCTCGGCGCACTGGCCGGCTGCACCGGCTGCAGTTGTTGCGGCGCGCGGCTGGCGATCTGGCGGGCGATGCCGTCGAGCGACGACAGCCCGCGGCGGGTGGCGATCCACACCCATAGCCCCATCAGCGGCAGGCCGAAGAGGGCGGGCAGGACCAGGCGCCAGGCGATATGGCCGATCAGCGTGTCGCGCAACTGGTGGTTTTCGCTGACCTGCACCTGCAACGTATGGGGGCCGTTCCATTGGCTGTAATGGCGCCAGTGGCCGTCGCCACCTTCGGTTTCGGAGAAGCCGTCGGCTTCGGTCAGCGGGCTTTCCGGGGCGTTGGCCGAGCGTTGCAGCAGGCGGCCGTCCTGGCGCCAGACCTGGAACTTGAGGCGGCGCTGGTATTTGTGCGTGGCTTCGCCGAGATCCTGGATGGCCACGCTCTCGTCGCGGCTGGCCAAGGCAAGCAGGGTCTGCGCCGATTGAGCGAGCTGGGCGTCGAACAATTCGTCGACCTCGTTGTGCGCGTCGATATAGCCGAACACCATGGTCGCCAGCCAGGCCACGCTGACGCCGCCCAGCAGCAGGGCGAGCAGGCGGCGGCGCAGCGAGAACCAGTGGGTCGTCACTTCGGAATGGTGTAGCCGACGCCGCGCAGCGTGCGGATCAGGTCGCTGCCCAGCTTCTTGCGCAGGTGATGGATGTGCACTTCGAGCGCGTTGCTGTCCGGCTCGTCGTGCCAGCCGTAGAGCGATTGTTCGAGCTGGCTGCGGCTCAATACGCGGCCGGCGTTTTCGAGCAACAGCTGGAGCAGCGAGAACTCGCGGCTGGACAGTTCGACCGGCTGGCCGGCCAGGGTGACGCGGTGAGCGGCCGGCTCGACGACGAGATCGCCATGGGTCAGCACCGGCGCGGCACGTCCGGCGCTGCGCCGGGTCAGGGCGCGGATGCGGGCGGTCAGTTCGTCGAGGTCGATCGGCTTGACCAGATAGTCGTCGGCGCCGGCATCGAGCCCGGCCACCTTGTCGCCGGTGGCATCGCGCGCGGTCAGGATCAGGATGGGCATGGCCTGGTCGCGCCGGCGGGCATTGCGCAGGACTTCCATGCCGGCCAGCCGGGGCAGGCCGAGGTCGAGCACGACGAAATCGAAGCTCTCGCTTTGCAGCGCGAGGTCGGCCGCCTGGCCGTCGGGCAGCCAGTCGACGGCAAAACCGGCCTGGCGCAGGCCGACACTGAGGCCGTCGCCGAGTTGGGGGTCGTCTTCAACGAGCAGGATACGCATGCGGCGATTCTAGCAGCTTGCCCGCAAGCGGCCGGCTGGCCATCGGGCACAGCGACGTCGCTACGGTTTTTGCCCTTTTTGACTAGTGCACCGCAGCAGTGAAGTTTTTCGCCCTCAGATGGCGAAATCCTGATCCTCATCGCCGGCTTGCGTCTGCCAGTCAGTCTTCGGCGCGCTGCGGGGCAGGTGCAGGACGAAACAGGTGCCTCGTCCATGCTCGCTGCTCACCGAGATGTGACCGCCCATCAGACCGGCCATTCGCTGCGACATGGCGAGGCCCAGGCCCATGCCGCCGAATTGCCGGCTATGGCTGCCGTCGACCTGTTCGAAGGGGTTGAAGATCGTGCGCAATTGCGCCGGCGACAGGCCGATGCCGGTATCGCTGACACTGATGCGCCATTCGGCGGCAT
>JAYRUZ010000316.1:0-1761 GCA_041918795.1 Azonexus sp.
CCGATTTCCTGTTGCTTGGTGACGTGCGGCGACAGCGACTGGCCGTAATTGACCGTACCCCACGGTGCGCTGTCACCCTTGGTCAGGCCTTCGACGTAGTTGCCGTAGAGCGAGACCTGCGGCGTCAGGCGGAAGAGCAGGCCGGCCATCGGGGTCAGCTTGTCGGTGTTGTATTGCGAGGTCTGGCTGCCGGTGGTGTTGTCGTAATTCTTCTGGTCGATGTGCTGCTGGCGGGCGCCTAGCGTCAGCAGGACGCGGTCGTCGATGAAGGCCAGCGTATCGGCCAGCGCAATGCTGTGGGTGTCGATGCGCTCGGTGACCAGCGGGTCACTCATGCTGCCGCCGACGTAATAGGTCGGTGTCGGCATGGCGATGGTCGTCGGCGTGTAGAGGTTCCCGGCGTAGGGCGCGTTGTAATTGCCGAAGGCGTAGGCGTTCTTCGATGCGCTCTGGAAGGCGGCCGCCGACAGGACGACCGTGTGCTTGACCGGGCCGCTGGCGAACTTGCCGCGCAGGCCGACTTCGCCAGTCGTGACGTTGTCTTCGCGCACGTTGTCGAAACGGTAGGCGGTGGTGTTGCCGTTGCCATCGGCGGTCAGGTTGGTCAGGACGTTGTGTTCCTTGCCCTGGCGCATGCCGCCGGCGGCCCAGGCGGTGAGGTTGTCGGTGATGTCGAATTCGCCGCGCAGGGTGCCGAATAGTTGCTGGTCGTCGGTGTAGGTCCACGGCTGGCCGTAGTTCTTGCTGGCGTCCGGCGCGCTCGGGATGCTGGTGCCGTTCGGCGTCACGCTGGGGCGCGGGCGGTCGATGCGGTGATCCTGGTAGCCGAGGTCGGCCGAGATGCGGAAACGGTCGCCGCGGTAATCGGCCCCGAGCGCCAGAACGCTGAGGTCGCGGTCCTCGCCCTTGACCGAGCTTTCGCCGGCGCGGCGGACGGCGTTGAAGCGGATGCTGGCCCGCTCTTCCGGCCCGAAGCGACGGGCCAGGTCGGTGGCGACGACCGTTTGGCCGCCATTGTCGATGCCGAGCGTGAGCTGGGTCAGCGGATCGGCCGGCGCCCGCTTGGGCAAGGCATTGACGGTGCCGCCGACACCGAAACCGGAGGCGACGCCGACGCCGCCGTTCAGGAAGGCGTTGGCGCCGCGGAAGACCTCGACCCGTTCGAGCAATTCGGCCGCCACGAACTGGCGCGGCAGGACGCCGTACAGGCCGTTATAGGTCATGTCGTCGGAGGGCACCGGGAAACCGCGCATCATGTACAGCTCCTGGAAGTTGCCGAAGCCGCGGGCGACACGCACCGTCGGGTCGTTCTGCATCACGTCGGCGACGCTCTTCGCCTGCTGGTCCTGCATCAACTGCGAGGTGTAGGCGGTGGAGCTGAACGGGGTTTCCATCATGTCGAGGTTGCCGAGCAGGCCGACCCGGCCGCCGCGCGCCACCTGGTTGCCGGCGTAGTTGGCGGGGAGGCCGGCGGCCGAGGCATCGGCACTGGCCTGGACGACCACGGTGTTCAGGGTCTTTTCCTCGGCTTCGCTACGTTCGCCGCTGGTCGCCTTCAATTGGTAGCTGCCATCGCCCAGCGGCACAGCCTGCAGGCCACTGCCCTGCAACAGTTCGCGGAAGCCGGCGTCGACCGAGCGGCTGCCGTTCAGGCCGGCGGTCGTTTTACCGGCGGTCAGGGTTGGCGGGAAGGAGAGCAGTACGCCGGCCTGGGCGGCAAAGGCGGAGAGCGCCGTGCCAAGCGGACCGGCCGGAATCTGG
>JAYRUZ010000317.1:0-1741 GCA_041918795.1 Azonexus sp.
GGCCACTACCCACCTGTGCCTGCATGCCGGCTGGCGGGCCTGGCAATTCCTGCTCGCCCCGTCGTGGCTGGTGCTCACCCGCAGTCGGCCGGAGGCGCCGCCGGCCTGGCTGGTGCATCGGCAGTGGCTGTACACGGCAGCGCTGCAGCGTTTCTGGCTCGACCGCCTGGCGGTGATCCTGTTCGTCCAGCCGACGACCGCCTTTGCCCGCGATCTACGCAACTTCGAGGAGCATTTCGTCGATCCGCTGATCGGCCGGCCGGGCGCAGGGCAAGCGGTGGATGCGCAGCGGCCGCTGGTGCAGGCCGACGGTTTTCCCGGGCGGCTGCTGGCGCGCCTGGCCGACCTCCTGCAACGCCTGGAGAACCGCCTGCTGCTGCGCGGTCGCGGCGGCAGCGCGGAACGCCTGCTGCATCTGGTCGGCGGCTACCTGCGGACCGTGGAAAACCTGCTCGAACAACCGCGATATTTGATGATGGCGGTGATGGCAACCTTCGTGGTGATTCTGTGATCAACGGCTTGAGCGAAATCTTCTGGCAAACGCAAACGGGGCTGCCGCTGCTGGCCTTGTTGCAACTCTGGCCGCTGCTCGGGGCGGCCGTGGTTTTTGCCCTGCGCGAGCGGTCCACCGCAGTAATCGCCGGCAAGATCGTCTCCGGTGGCGAATTGCTGCTCGCCATGTGGACGCTGACCCGGATCGAGCCGACCGTCCCCGCGTTGCAACTGGCCGAACGCCTGGCGCCGCTGGCCTATCACGTCGCGGTCGATGGCCTGAGCCTGGTCTTCGTGCTGGTCGCGGCGCTGCTTACCTTCCTGATGACGCTGTACGGCATGAGCCGCGGCATGATCTCGCCCGGCCGACTGTTCGCCGTGCTGCTGGTGGCCGAGGCCGGGCTGGTCGGCATGCTGCTGACCATGAACGTGGCCTGGTTCGCCTTCTATTCCGGCCTGGAGTTGTGGGCGGTCATCTACCTGCTGCGGCGCTGGGCGACCTCGCGCGCCGAGGTGCAGGCGCTGTCGCGCTTCGTGCAATACCAGGGTTTCGGCTGGGCGCTGTTTGCGGCCGGTTGCATCGTGCTCGGCTGGGGCCATGCCGACGCTACCGGCGGACAGTGGAGCTTCGATCTGTTCGACCTGGCCGGGGCGCTGCCGGTCGGCAAGTTCCAGACGGCGGCTTTCTATCTGTTGTTCTACGGCCTGGCCGTACGTACGCCGCTCTTCCCGCTGCACGGCTGGCTGCCCAACATGGCGCAGCACGGCCTGATCGCCGTCGGACCGGCGCTGATGGTCGGGGTCAAGGTCGGCATCTACGGCATGTTGCGCTTCGTGCTGCCGCTGACGCCGGCGGCTGTGCAGGCCTGGCAGCCTTATGTCGTCGGTTTCGCCATGGCCGGCGTCTTCTTTACCGCAGCGCTGGCCTTCCAGCAGACCAACTTGCGCCGCCTGCTCGCCTTCGCCGTGGTCAGCCACACCAGCCTGCTGGTCATCGGCTTGTTCAGCCTGCACGAAGCCGGCATCCAGGGCACCGTGCTGCTCGCCGCCAACTTCGGCCTGGCGGTGACCGGCATGTGGTTCATCGTCGGCTTCGTCTTTCGCCGCACCGGGACGACGGAGCTGGGCGAACTGTCCGGGCTGTTCGAGCGCATTCCGTTTCTCGCCATCGCCTTCCTGATCTTCGGCCTGGCCATCGTCGGCATGCCGGGCACGCCGGGCTTCGACGCCGCCCACCTGATCCTGGAGG
>JAYRUZ010000318.1:0-1715 GCA_041918795.1 Azonexus sp.
CCGGCGGTGCTGATCAAGAATGCCGATGCGGCGATGTATCACGCCAAGGAAAAGGGCCGCAACAACTACCAGTTCTACGCTGCCGACATGAATGCCCGGGCCGAGCACCGTCTCAGCCTGGAAAGCGAACTGCGCCGGGCGATCGACGCCGGCGAGTTCCGCCTGGTCTATCAGCCCAAGGTCGAGGTGGCCAGCGGCCGCTTTGTCGGTGTCGAGGCGCTGATTCGTTGGCAACGGCCGGACGGCGCTTTCGTCTCACCGCTCGATTTCATTCCGCTGGCCGAGGATACCGGCCTGATCCTGCCGATCGGCGCCTGGGTATTGCGCGAAGCCTGCCAGCAACAACAGGCCTGGCTGGCTGCCGGCCTGCCCCTGGTGCCGGTGGCGGTCAACATCTCGGCCGTCCAGTTCCAGCATGCCTCCTTTGCCGATGGGGCGCGGCGCACGATCCGCGAATTCGCCGTCGTGCCCGGGGCGATCGAACTCGAATTGACCGAGAGCATCGTGATGCGCGACACCGAGCAGGTGGCGCGCGTTCTGCACGAGCTCAAGAACGAGGGCTTCACGCTGGCCATCGACGACTTCGGCACCGGTTATTCGAGCTTGTCGTACCTGAAGCGTTTCCCGCTCGACAAGCTGAAGATCGATGCCTCCTTCGTACGCGATATCGCCCGCGATCCGACCGACCGTGCCATTGCCCGCTCGGTGGTTGCGCTCGGCGCCAGCCTCGGCTTGCAGGTGGTTGCCGAGGGGGTCGAAGGACCCGATGAGTTGAAGCTGCTCCATGAGATGGGCTGCAGCCAGGCACAGGGTTACTACTTCGCCAAACCGCTGCCGGCCGACGAGTTCGCGGCCTGGTTGCTGGCGTATGTACCCGCCGCGATGTCGCGGCAGGCCGATTACGTCATCTGAAACCGGCGGCTAGTGGCTTGAAGCCACCACCGCCGGCGGGCGATCGATCGGCGCTCAGTCGCTAATCTCGACCCGCTTGTTCGGCACTTCGCCGAACACATCCGGCGCGTACATCGCCTCGACCCGCGTCGGCGGCAGGGCGAAGCTGCCGGCGTTGTTCAGGCGCACGGTGTATTCGACCGTGAATTTGCCCTTGGGCAGCCAGGCGTAGTAGGCGCGGAAGGCGCTGAAACTGCGCTCCACGTAAGTCGGCCACATGCCGGCCGAATTGCGGTTTTCATCGAGCCGGCCGATGGAGGAGTCGCGCCCGTCGCCATCGCCCAGGATGCGGGCGCCGGCCGGGATCGGGTCGCTCAATGCTACCCAGGTCATTTCGTTGTCGGCCTCGACGCTCAGTTTGACGCGCCACAGGTCGCCACGGCTGACCTTGCCGGCCACCTTCTCCTGGAGCGGCGTCACCTGGCGGCTGACGCGATAGCCCATGGCGCGCGGCGGGCCGTCCGGAATGGCGGCCAGCACCTGCACCGTGGCCCACGGTTTGCCGCTGCCCTGGTGGGCGATGGCCAGCTTGTCGTCCTTGCCGGGCGTGGCTGGCCAGGGCAGGGCGATGGGCGGACGCGGCTCGTCGACGGCCTTGCTCCAGTCGATCTCGCCGCTGGCCTTGGCCAGGGTGGCGACCGTCTTGCCGGCGACCGGATCGCGCTCGAATTTCTGCGCAAAGCGGTCGAGCGTCACGCGCGCCCAGGCGTTCGCCGTGGTGGTCAGCCAGCGGCCGCGCACCTGGCGCTCCATCGCGCCTTGCA
>JAYRUZ010000319.1:0-1696 GCA_041918795.1 Azonexus sp.
CCTGGGCTTCGCCCTGCGCGGCGGGTGGATGCTGAGCGCTTCGCCGTGCCTGCAGCACCGCTTGGCCAGGGTTCTGCCGCATGTGGTCGATACCCTCCTGTTGGGTAGCGCCCTGACCCTGGCCTGGCTGAGCGGGCAATATCCTTTCGTCCAGCCCTGGCTGACCGCCAAGTTTTTCGGCCTGTTGAGCTATATCGTTCTCGGTGCGATCGCCCTCAAGCGCGGCCGCACGCCGGCCATCCGCGCCGGCGCTTTTGCGGCTGCGCTGCTGGCCTACGGCTACATCGTCAGCGTGGCGCTGACCCGGCAGGTGCTGCCTTTCTTCTGATCAGCCGCGGTTCAGCTTGCGGTAAAGCGTATTGCGGCTGATGCCGAGTTGCCGGGCCGCAGCCGAGATGTTGCCGCCGGCGGCATCGAGCGCCCGCTGGGCAGCCTGGCGGCCGATGGCGTCGAGGCTGCCGGTGGTTTCCGTTGAGCTAACGCTCCGGAGCGGCGATTCGAACAATTCCTCGGGCAGGTGCTGCTCGCCGATCGAGGTTTCATCGTCGTCGAGCAGGGCGACGGCCAGACGTATGGTGTTGAACAGCTGGCGGATGTTTCCCGGCCAGGCGTATTGCTCGATGCGGCGCATGGCGTTGGGCGAGAGGCCAACCGGCAGTGCCCGGTTGGCGCTTTCCTCGGCGACCAGGCGGGCGGTCAGGGCGCGGATGTCGGTCCGTTCGCGCAGGGCGGGCAGGGTGATGCTCATGCCGTTCAGGCGGTAATAGAGATCCTCGCGGAAATTGCCGCGGGCAACCTCCTCGCGCAGTTTGCGGTGAGTGGCGCAGACGAGGGAAATATCGACCTGCACCGAGCGCGTGCTACCCAACGGGGTCACGCTGCGCTCCTGCAGGACGCGCAGCAGGCGGGCCTGCAGGTTGAGCGGCATGTCGCCGATTTCGTCGAGGAAGAGGGTGCCGCCATGTGCCTGCTGGATCTTGCCCGGTGCGCCTTCTTTCAGTGCGCCGGTGAAGGCGCCGCCCTGGTAGCCGAACAGTTCGGACTCGATCAGGGTTTCCGGGATGGAGGCGCAGTTGAGCGCGACGAAGGCGCCGTCACGGCGCGGCCCGCTCTGATGGAAGGCCTTGGCGAACATTTCCTTGCCGGCGCCGGATTCGCCCTGAATGAGCAGCGGGATGTCGCGTCCGAGGATGCGGCGGGCGCGGTCGATGGCGTTTTCCAGTTGCGGATCGCCGGTCAGCAGGCTGTCGAGGGTGGCGGCCGGCGGTCGGGGAGCAAGACTGCGGGCGGCAGACGGGGTGTCGATGATGCGGCCGGCGACGGCCATCGGTGGCAGGTTGCCGCGTAGCTGGACCCGAAAGGCCTGGCCATTGACCCGGATTTCACTGGGGCTTGGCGGATTCTGCCGGGCGCGGCTGACCAGCCCGGAAAGATTGCTTTCGAAAACCATCGAAAAATCGCGGTGCACCGCATCCACCCGGCGAATGCCGAGCAATTCCAGACCCTGCCGGTTGATGGCCAGTACCTGGCCGTCGCGCGAAACCGCAGCCAGCCCTTCTTTCGGGCTGCCCAGATAGTCGGCGGCGGGGTGGAAGGCGAGCAGGATGTCCTGCGCGTAGACCGACTCGAACATGCGCTTTTCTACGATGCTCGACGAGAAACGCACCAGCCCGAGGGTGTGCCGCTGGTGGCTGCG
>JAYRUZ010000320.1:0-1659 GCA_041918795.1 Azonexus sp.
GCCAAGGATGCCGCCATTGGCCAGCATCATGACGGCACCGATCACGAAGGTAGTCTGTTGATCCATGGGAGCGCTGAAAGCCAAGGCGGAAAGCCGGCAATTCTACCAACACGTCATGGTCGTTCGGAGAAGGAATAAGGCGTTAGCCGGCGGGGGGTGCATGGGCCGTGTTTCCCAAACGCTTGGCCAGAAAATCGACGAAGACGCGAATCTTCGGCGGCAGGCTGCGTTGGGGCGTCCACAAGGCCCAGGCGGTCTGGCCGAAGGGGCCGACCGGGGTCCAATCGGGCAGCAGTGGCAGCAGGCGGCCGTCGGCGATTTCGCGGTCGACCGCGTAGTTCCACACCAGCCCGACACCCAGGCCGGCGAGCAGCAGGTCGCGCACCACTTCGCTGTTATTGACGGCGACGTTGCTGCGCACCGGCACGCGCGCTTCTTCGTCGCCCCCGTCGTTTCGTTTAAAGCGCCATTCGGTGCCGAATTCGCGCAGGCCGTAGTGCAGGCAGTTGAAGTTTGTCAGGTCGGCCGGCGTTTCGATTTTTTGCCCTTTCAGCCCGTGCACCGCAGCACACAGCCGGTAAGTCACCGGCATCAGCGCCTTGGCGACATAGCCCTCGGGTGGCTTGGCGGTGAGGCGCAGGGCGACGTCGTAGCCTTCATCGACCAGATCGACGAAGCGGTCGAGCAGGGTCAGTTGCAGCTCGACCTCGGGATAACGGGTGAGAAATTCCGGGATCAGCGGTGCCAGGCAGAGCTTGCCGAAGGTGACCGAGGCGGTAACGCGCAGCACGCCGCGCGGCGCTTCGACCAGCCCGGCGGCCAGGCGGGTGCTCTCTTCGAGCAGGGCGACGCCTTGCGCAGCGCGCTCGTAGAGCACGCGGCCGGCTTCGGTCAGCGACATGGCGCGCGTCGTGCGTTGCAGCAGCTTGAGGCCCAGACGTTGTTCCAGCCGGTTGATGCGCTTGCTGACCGCCGATTTGGTCAGGCCGAGCTGGCGGGCGGCGGCGGAAAAGCCGTTGCGGTCGACGACATGCACGAAAACGGCGAGGTCGGACCATTGGTCGAGCGGCAGGGTTGTTTCCATAGAGAAACGATCCGTTGTTTGTTTGCTGGATTGTAGCCCGATGTCCCGGGTGCGACGATGCCTTCACCGCAAACCACAGGAGAACACCATGCCGCTGATTCAGATTGCCATCGCCGGGCCGACGCCTGCCCCGGCCATCGTTAGCCGCCTGCAAGCCGAGACCACCGCGCTGATGCGCGATATCCTGCGCAAACAGGCGCCGCTGACGGTCGTTGCCATCTCGCAACTGCCGGAAGGGGCGCTATCGGCCAACGGGCTTGGCGTCTCGCTCGGCGCCTTTCTCGAAGCGACGGTGACGGCGGGTACGAATACCGATGACGAGAAAGCGGCCTTCATCGCCGCCGCCGAGGCGATGCTGCGCGATGCGCTGGGTCGGCTCGATGCACCCGTGTATGTGATCGTGCAGGAAATCCCGGCCACCGATTGGGGCTACGATGGTCGCACGCAAGCTGCGCGGCGGCACGATGCCGCAGGAGTGACGCCATGAATGCGCCGACCCTCCGCCAACTGGCCGGTGTGCCGGCGCAGTTTCAGGCCGGCAAGCTGCTGGAGGCAGGGCGTTGCGCCTTGCTGCT
>JAYRUZ010000321.1:0-1658 GCA_041918795.1 Azonexus sp.
CGAAAGCCGAGACGAAACCGACCGCCCACATGCCGAGGTCGTCGGCATTGAGCAGGGCGCGCTCCTTGTACAGGTTGTAGGCGGTCGCCGCGAACAGGGTGGGAATGGCCAGGAAGAAGGAGAACTCCGTTGCCGCCTTGCGCGACAGGCCGAACAGCAGGCCGCCGATGATGGTCGCCCCCGAGCGCGAGGTGCCGGGAATCAGCGCGGCGGCCTGGGCCAGACCAAGCTTCAGCGCATCAAGCGGGCTCATGTCGTCCACCGTCTCGACCCGGATGCGATGCTCGCGCCGCTCGGCCCAGATGATGACGAAGGCGCCGACGATGAAGGCGATGGCGACCGGCACCGGCTTGAACAGATGCGCTTCGATGGCCTTCTTGAAGAGCAGGCCGAGCACGGCCAGCGGCATGAAGGCGATGGCCAGGTTCAGTACCAGGCGGTTGGCCAGGCGGTCGCGACCGAGGCCGGCCAGCACGCGGGCGATCCGCTCGCGATACTCCCAGACGACGGCCAGAATGGCGCCGGACTGGATGACAATTTCGAACAACTTGCCGCGATCGTCGTTGAAATCCAGCAGATCGCCGGCCAGGATCAAATGACCGGTCGACGAGATCGGCAGGAATTCGGTCAGCCCCTCGACGATCCCGAGGATCAGGGCCTTGAGCAGAAGAATGAGGTCCATGGAATGCAGCCCGCAGGCTCGCCAGCAAAAGGAGGCCGCATTCTACTATTGCGGCGAGGTCGCCGCTTCGAGTTCGGCCAGCCAACGCAGGGCATGCTCGCGCGATGTGCCGCACATTTCCGGCGAAGGCTGCAGTCCACCGCAGCATTCCGGGCGTTCCGGCCGACCGAACAATTGGCAGCGCAATTCGGCATCGAGGTGTCGGCAGGGCACACCGGCCGGCTTGTTCAGCGAGGAGATGGAGGGCGCGATACAACAGGCGCCGCAGCCGGGGCGACAGTCCATGGCAGCAATCGGCCGGGCACGGCCGGCACAAAAACGGGAAAGCGGATTCTAACGCCGCGGCGGCGGCTCATCCTCCTCGTCGAAATCGGCGGCATCGAGAATCATGGGCGGCGCATCGAGGCCGGTCTGCTTCATTTTCTTCTTGAACCGGCGGTTCTCCAGCACTTCGGCCGTCTCACTCGTCTCGGCCCGCTGGCGCATGGCTGTGCATACCGTCTCGACCACCGCCGCCCCGGCGCTCTCGGGCAAGGGCACATAGAACTTCAGCGACTCGGCTCGCGGCCCGAAGGCACCATCGGTCGCTTCAAGGATGCGTGCCATCATGCCGCGCCCACAGCGCACCGCCCACAAGGTCAGCCGCTCCTTCGCCGCATCGGCATCGCCCAGCCAAGCGATTACGCCCTTGCGCGGCAGGAACTCGACGCGCTCCCAGACTTCGTAATAACTGCCGCGCCGACGAATATCCTCCAGGCTCAAGCTGATCTTGCCGTTGCTTGCGCTCGCCGGAAAATACAGTTCGCCAAGCAGAGTCCATTCGCGTGGCGGTGCCATCGGCTTTTCACCGACCGGCACGCTCTCGAGCGGCGCCGTCTCGACAATCTGTTCCGCCCCCTCTGGTTTGGCGGTCACCGCCTCTTCCGGAGACACCCCCGGCGCCGCAGGCGCTTCCGCCGCCTTGTCCGGCTCAACT
>JAYRUZ010000322.1:0-1652 GCA_041918795.1 Azonexus sp.
GCAGACAAAGCGCAAGACCTCGCGCGATTCGTCGAACAGGTAGATGCCCAGAATGGCCGTGCCGACGGCGCCGATGCCGGTCCACACCGCGTAGGCGGTGCCCAGCGGCAGGCTGCGGATGGCCCAGCCGAGCAGCACGACGCTGGCGACCATGCCGATCACCGTCCACACGCTGGGCCACAGCCGCGTAAAGCCGTCGGTGTATTTCATGCCGACGGCCCAGCCGACCTCGCAGAGGCCGGCGATGAACAGCACGATCCAGGCGAGGCCGGTGCTCATTTACTTGAGGCTGGCGAAATAGGCATCCGCCGCGGCGACGGTGCCGGCGATGTCGGCATCAGAGTGCGCGGCCGAGACGAAGCCGGCTTCGAAGGCTGACGGCGCAAAGTAGTGGCCGGCGGCTATCATGGCGTGGAAGAAGCGGTTGAAGGCTTCCTTGTCGCAGGCCAACACGGCATCGTAGGTGCCGGGGCAGGCGTCGGCGAAATAGAGGCCGAACATGCCGCCGATGTTCTGTGCGCTGAAGGACACGCCGTGCTTCTTGGCGGCGCCAACCAATCCGTCGCACAGGGCTTGGGTCTTGGCGGTCAGCGACTCGTAGAAGCCCGGAGCCTGGATCAGCTTCAGCGTGGCGAGGCCGGCGGTGGTGGCGATCGGGTTGCCGGACAGCGTGCCGGCCTGATAGACCGGACCGAGCGGGGCGATCTTTTCCATGATCTCGCGCTTGCCGCCGAAGGCGCCCATCGGCATGCCGCCGCCGACCACCTTGCCGAAGGTGGACAGGTCCGGCGTGATGCCGAACAGGCCCTGCGCACTCTTCAGGCCGACGCGGAAGCCGGTCATCACTTCGTCGAAAATCAGCACGGCGCCGTATTGCGCGGTCAGATCGCGCATGGCCTTGAGGAACTCGGCGGTCGGGGCGATCAGGTTCATGTTGCCGACGACCGGCTCGACGATCACGGCGGCGATCTTGTCGCCATGCGTCTTGAAGGCTTCGGCCAGACCCTGCTGGTCGTTGTAGGTCAGGACCATGGTCGTTTCGGCGGTGCCGGCCGGGACGCCGCCCGAGGACGGGTTGCCGAAGGTGAGCAGGCCGGAGCCGGCCTTGACCAGCAGGCTGTCGGCGTGGCCGTGGTAGCAGCCTTCGAATTTCACCAGGATGTCGCGGCCGGTGTGGCCGCGGGCCAGGCGAATGGCGCTCATCGTCGCTTCCGTGCCGGAGGAAACGAGGCGCACCATGTCCAGCGACGGCACGAGGTCGCACAATAGATCGGCGATCTCGACTTCCTTCTCGGTCGGCGCGCCGAAGGAGAGGCCATTGACCACGGCGGCCTGGACGGCGGCGATCACTTCCGGATGGGCGTGGCCGAGGATCATCGGGCCCCAGGAGCCGACGTAGTCGGTGTACCACTTGCCATCCGCATCCTGCACCTTGGCCCCGGCGCCCTTCTGGAAGAACAGTGGCGTGCCGCCGACCGAGCGGAAGGCGCGTACCGGCGAATTGACGCCGCCGGGGATGTGCTTCTGGGCGCGGGCGAAGAGGGCTTCGTTACGTGAGGTCATGGTCAGGTTCTCGCGAAAAGTTTCTGGAATTGGGCGGCGCGCTCGGTAATGTCCGGCGCGGAAAAAAGATCAGTGATGACGGCGAGCAG
>JAYRUZ010000323.1:0-1604 GCA_041918795.1 Azonexus sp.
CGGAAATTGAGGAAGAGCAGCAGGAAGATGATGAGCAGGGTAATCGGCACCACGACCTTCAGCTTGGCGGTGGCGCGTTCCATGTATTCGAACTGGCCGCTCCACGTGGCGTAGGTGCCCGGCGTGAATTTGACCTGCTCGGCGACCGCCTTTTTCGCTTCGGCGACGTAGCTGCCGATGTCGCGGTCGCGGATGTCGACGTAGATGTAGGCCGAGAGCAGCGCGTTTTCGGTGCGGATGGCGGGCGGGCCGGTGGTGATCTTGACCTCGGCCACCTGGCCGAGCGGGATCATCGGCGTGACGCCGCCCATTTCGCCCGGCAGTGGCACCAGCACCTCGCGGGCAATGGCCTGCGGGTCGCTGCGCCGGTCGCGCGGGTAGCGCACGGTGACGCCGAAGCGCTCGCGACCTTCGACCGTGGTCGTCACCATCTCGCCGCCCAATGCCGCTGCCACCACATCCTGCACTTCGCCGACGGTCAGCCCGTAGCGGGCGAGCGCGGCGCGATCCGGCACGATATCGAGATAGAAACCGCCTGTGATGCGCTCGGCAAAGGCGCTGCTGGTGCCGGGCACCTGTTTGACGACGGCTTCGATCTCCTTGGCCAGCCGTTCCATCTCGTTGAGATCGGTGCCGAAGACCTTGATGCCGATGGGGGTGCGGATGCCGGTCGACAGCATGTCGATGCGCGCCTTGATCGGCATGGTCCACGAATTGGCCACGCCGGGGAATTGCAGCGCCTTGTCCATCTCGGCGATCAGCTGGTCGGTGGTCAGGCCCGGCCGCCATTCGCTTTCCGGCTTCAGGTTGATCACCGTCTCGAACATCTCCAGCGGCGCCGGGTCGGTCGCCGTCTGTGCGCGGCCGGCCTTGCCGTAGACCGAGGCCACTTCCGGGAAGCTCTTGATGATCTTGTTCTGCGTCTGCAACAACTCGGCAGCCTTGGTCACCGACAGGCCGGGCAGCGTGGTCGGCATGTAGAACAGCGTGCCTTCGTTCAGCGTCGGCATGAACTCGCTGCCCAGCCGGGTGGCCGGGATCAGGCTGAGGCCCAGCGCGAGCAGGGCGATGACTATGGTTGCCTTCTTCCAGCGCATCACGCTGGCGATGACCGGGCGATACCAGCGAATCAGGAAGCGATTGACCGGATTTTCGGCTTCCGGCCGGATCGCGCCGCGAATGAACAACAGCATCAGCACCGGCACCAGCGTTACCGAGAGCAGCGCGGCGGCGGCCATGGCAAAGGTCTTGGTCCACGCCAGCGGCGAGAACAGGCGGCCTTCCTGGGCTTCGAGCGTGAACACCGGCAGGAAGGAGACGGTAATGATCAGCAGACTGAAAAACAAGGCCGGCCCGACCTCCTTGCAGCCGGCGACAATGGCCTCGGTGCGCGACTCGCCCGGTTGCAGGCGTTCCAGATGCTTGTGCGCGTTCTCGATCATCACGATGGCGGCGTCGATCATCGCCCCGACCGCAATGGCGATGCCGCCCAGGCTCATGATGTTGGCGTTGATGCCGAGCGCCCGCATGCCGGCGAAGGCGGCCAGGATGCCGACCGGCAGCATCAGGATGGCGACCAGCGCCGAGCGCAGGTGGAGCAGGAA
>JAYRUZ010000324.1:0-1593 GCA_041918795.1 Azonexus sp.
CGGAAGCGGCACCACTCGGCGATCATGTCGTACAGCGTGCCCTGGCGCGGCGAGCCGGTCAGGCCGAGCACGGTGAGGTTGATCGAGGCGTTGGTTTCCAGGCTGGTGTGGGCGAGCAGCAGGCGGACCAGGTCGTCCTGTCCCTGGCGCGAGCTGGCCGGCTCGATGACCAGGCGGACGGCGTGTTCCTTGCCCGATTCGTCGCGCACGCCGCTTTCGCCGATGGCGGAGAGGAAGGCGGCCTTGAGGTTGAGCTGTTCCGGCGTGAACACCTTCTTGCCGGCCTTTTCCTTGGCCACCGGGTTGGAGCAGGCTTCGATCTCCGACATCACCGTGGCGGTGGACACGCCCGGCGGCAGTTCGGTGATGACCAGGCGCCACTGGCCACGGGCCAACGGCTCGATCTTCCACTTGGCGCGCACGCGCAGGCTGCCGCGACCGGTCTTGTAGGTGGCGGCGATTTCCTCGGGCGACGAGATGATCTGTGCGCCGCCGGGGTAATCCGGGCCGGGCACCAGCTTGAGCAACTCGTCTTCGCTGAAATTCGGGTCGCGGACGAGGTGCACCGCAGCAGACGCCACTTCGCGCAGGTTGTGCGACGGGATTTCGGTGGCCATACCGACTGCAATGCCGGAAGCGCCGTTGAGCAGGCAGAAGGGCAGGCGGGCGGGGAGCAGGCAAGGTTCGTCGTTGACGCCGTCGTAGTTGGGCTTCCAGTCGACCGTGCCTTCATCGAGTTCAGCGAGCAGCAATTCGGCGATGGGCGTCAGGCGGGTTTCCGTGTAACGCATGGCGGCGGCGTTGTCGCCGTCGCGCGAGCCGAAGTTGCCCTGGCCATCGACCACCGGGTAGCGCAGGCTCCAGTCCTGCGCCATGCGCACCATGGCGTCGTACACCGAGGAGTCGCCGTGCGGGTGGTATTTACCGATCACATCGCCGACCACGCGCGCCGATTTCACATGCTTGGGGCTGCGGTAGAGGCCCATGCGGTGCATGGCGTAAAGGATGCGGCGCTGCACAGGCTTCTGGCCGTCGGCATTGGAGGGCAGCGCGCGGCCGGTGACCACGCTCATGGCGTATTCGAGATAGCGGCGGGCGGCATAGTCGGCCGGCGGCGGAATATCCTCGGCCGGGCCGGTGGCGGCCGGCGGCAGCGCGGGCGGCTCGCCGGCGTCGGCGGCATCCAAGGCGTCTACCGTTTGCTCGGCAGGCATTTCGTCGAGGACGGCGGTGTCGGCTTCGGCCGGCGCAACGGCCGGTACTGCTTCGGTGGTCGGCTCGGCAGTGGGGTCGGCAGAATTCGGGGCGGCGAAAAGATCGGGTTGGTCGCTCATGATCGGTGCAAAAATTCGGGCAGGCGCGATGTTACCTGAAGCCGGATGTTTGGGGCACTAATCAGACAGCCGGCGCTGGCTCGATGCAGGGGGTGGATGTATTGCTGGTCTGCGGATTCGGGGCAGCAAGTGCCACTCGGTTTCGCCCTCCTGCTTTGGCTTCGTAAAGCGCCATGTCGGCTCGCGACAGCAGATCGTCAAAGCTCGCGTCATCTTCACCGCTGATGGCGATGCCGATCGATACCGTGATTGGCAGCCG
>JAYRUZ010000325.1:0-1580 GCA_041918795.1 Azonexus sp.
TTCTTCTGCAACTCGATCAGGTCGCGCTTGCGGGTCAGCGGCAGCCTGGCCAGCGCCTCGCGCGACGTGCATTCGAAGGGATTCACCCCGGCCAGCGCCTGGAAATAATAGTGCGTCGTCTCCTTGGCATGCGCCACCTGACGCGCCAGCTTGTCCATCAGGTCAGCCTCGCGCTCCTCGGGATCGCGGGTTTCAAGCGGGTCGTAGAAACTCATGGTTTTCTCCGAAAATCGGCAGTGCACCGCAGCAGCGGCCGGTTTTTCATTGCCAGGACGATCAAATCAAGTTTCGGGGCATTTCAGCGCCCGGTGATGCCCGAGATCGCAAAGTAGGCCCACAGGGCGAGGCGGAGGCGAGCGCCGTTTGCTCCATGCAAACAAGCTCGCCGACAACGCCGCCCTGGCCGGCGCACTGCAATCTCAAGAGAGCCAGCGTTTGCGGCGGCGGTAGTGCTTTACGTCCTTGAACGACTTGCGCCCCGCCGAACTCAGCCCGAGGTAGAACTCCTTCACGTCCTCGTTCGTCCGCAGACCCTCCGCGTCGCCTTCCATCACCACCCGGCCGTTTTCCAGGATGTAGCCGAAATCGGCGTACTTCAGGGCAACCATGGTGTTCTGCTCGGCCAGCAGGAAACTGATGTTCTCGCGGCTGTTCAGGTCCTTGACGATCTCGAACACCTCTTCGACGATCTGCGGCGCCAGGCCCATCGACGGCTCGTCGAGCAGCACCATCTCCGGGTTGGCCATCAGTGCCCGACCGATGGCGCACATCTGCTGCTCGCCGCCGGAGGTGTAGCCGGCCTGCGAGGTGCGCCGCGTCTTCAGGCGCGGGAAGTAGTGATAGACCTTATCGAGGTTTTCCTTAAGCTGGCTGCGCGAGATGCTGCGCGTGTAGGCACCGGTCAGCAGGTTTTCCTCGATGGTCAGGTGGCCGAAGCAATGGCGGCCCTCCATGACCTGGATGACGCCGCGCTTGACCAGCTCGTTCGGGGTCAGCTGATCGACGCGCTGGCCCTTGTACTCGACCGAGCCCTTGGTCACGTCGCCGCGTTCGGCGTGCAGCAGGTTGGAAATCGCCTTCAGCGTCGTCGATTTGCCGGCACCGTTGGCGCCGAGCAGAGCGACGATCTTGCCCTTCGGCACGTTGAGCGACACGCCCTTGAGCACCAGGATCACGTGGTCGTAAATGACCTCGATGTTATTGATGTTCAGGTAGCTGTCGGCGACTGCAGTTTGTGTATTCATGTCTCGTTCCCTGTTGGGACCGGGCGTGGGTGCTCTGTTTCGCAAATGATCGAACCGATAAAGCTTGTCTTCGCGCCCCCGGCGGCGTTGCTCATCCTCGCCATAGCTTCTGCTATGGCTGTGTTTCGCGCCTTGCCGGATGCCCGAATACCGCGCTTTCTCATGTTCGACATTCACGAAGCAGACCACCGGCTTGGGGTCGCCCCCTCGCCGCCCGCTCTCTCCGCTTATTTTTCCTTGCTGCAGTCACGCGGCGTGATGCCCTTTTCCTTGGCGTACTGCTTGGCGGACGCCTGGAACAAGGGGTGGATCAGCTGCTTGTTGCCTTCGATCCAG
>JAYRUZ010000326.1:0-1576 GCA_041918795.1 Azonexus sp.
GCGTGGTCGAGCATCTGAAGACCACCGGTGCGCCGGAATACGTCGAGGACATCCTCAATGGTTCGGCTGGCGATGATGAAGGCGATGGCGAAGGCGGCGAGGGTGGCGGCGATGCCGAGAGCGATCCGCTTTACGATCAGGCCGTCGATATCGTGCTGAAGAACCAGCGCGCCTCGATTTCGCTGGTCCAGCGTCACCTGCGTATCGGCTACAACCGTTCGGCCCGCCTGATCGAAGCCATGGAAAAGGCCGGGCTCGTCTCCGGCATGGATGGTCGGGGCGGGCGCGAAGTGCTGATGAAGAAGCCGGCCGAGTGATTCGGCGGGCAGGAACAACCCGTTACACCCTGAAACACCGCGCCGCCGTCCGGCGCGGTAAGCTTGCCCCATGAAAATTGCCCAAAAATGGCTGTGCACCGTAGCACTGGCTTTTCCGCTCCTCGCCCACGCCGGCGCCATCGATCAACTGCACCAGTTTTTGCAGAACACGCGCACGCTGAAGGCTGAATTCAGCCAGACGGTGATTGCCAAGAGCGGCCGCAAGCCGCAGCAGTCGTCGGGGCTGGTCGCCATCTCGCGTCCCGGCAAACTGCGCTGGGAAATCCAGAAGCCCTATCCGCAACTGGTTGTCGGCGATGGCGAGAAGGTGTGGATTCACGATCCCGAGTTGCAGCAGGTGACCGTGCGCAAGGCCGGCCAGGCCATCGGCTCATCGCCGGCCGCGCTGCTTTCCGGCAGCAATGAACTGGAAAAGAACTTCACGCTGAAGGATGTCGGCAGCGGCGACGGCCTGGAATGGGTCGAGGCGACGCCGAAAGCGAGCGACAGCGGCTTCGAGCGGGTACGCATGGGCTTTGCCGGTGGCGACCTGAAGGCGATGGAACTGCTCGACAGCTTCGGCCAGACGACGGTAGTGCGTTTTACCAGGCTGGAGCGCAACCCGGCCTTGTCGGCCAGTGTCTTCCGCTTCACGCCGCCCGCCGGGACGGACGTCATCGGCGAATGATCAGGCGAGTCGGCGCGTCATGTAGAGCGCCGGCGAAGGGTAGCTGGCCAAAGCGGCAATCTGGGCAGGTTCTTCGGTCTTGCAAGCGGTGAAGCCGAGGCTTTCCCAGTAGCGCCGGCTATCCTGCACCGAGACCAGCGCCGCATGCCGCAAGTCCAGCCGGCGGGCGTGTGCCTCCGCGGCGTCCAGCAATTGGCGGCCCAGACCGGCTCCCGCATGGCGCGGTGCCACGGCCAGGTCGTGGATGTACAGACAGTCGGCCGTTGCGGCGATCGTGAAGCCATTACCCAAGGTCGTCAGTTTGCCGAGCCGGGAAGGGTAGGTGACGAGGTAAGCGCCAATTTGCCGGCCCAACTCCGCAACCCAGGCGAAATCGCCGGCCTGGGCCAGGCGCTGGGCGATGATTTCTGCTGCTTCGTTCATGGCGGGCGAGTAGCACTGCGCCTGCACGGCGAGTACGGCCGGAATATCCGCCGCCAACATGCGCCGGATGGTCGGACCGGCCAAGATTTGGTTCTGCATGCGCAGGATGATAAGGCGGATCGAGCCAGGGATGAAAACGCACCGCCGC
>JAYRUZ010000327.1:0-1575 GCA_041918795.1 Azonexus sp.
CGGATGAACCACTTCCAGTTCAGCCAGGATCGCCTCGGCCCAGGCAGGCTGCGGCGTCTCCAGCAGCAGGCGACGCCCCTCGGCCGGCGTGACGTCGTCGAGCGCGCGGTAATAGGTGAACACCGTGCCCTCGACATGCCGTCGCAGCAACTGGTGGGTAGCGCTGACGTAGCCGAGCCCCTTGCTGTCATGGAGCACATTGTCCCAACTCGGCGGTGCGCCGCGTCTTTCCTCGGGGAAGGCCGACAGATGCAGGTTCGCCGTCAGCCAGGGCGCGTAATCGCCGGCCTGCGCCGCTTCGCGCAGGGCTGCCGGCATTTCCGGCCAGACGCGCGGCAGCACGAAAGCGGGCGCCGCCCAGATGATCTGGCGCGCTTCGAGGCGAACGGTTTTTGCCCCAAAAGCCGCGTGCACCGCAGCAGTCGCTCCATCCACGCTCAGACGGGTGACAAAAGCATCGGTCAGCACACGGTCGCCGGCTTTTTGTGCCAGGGCTCGGGCCAGCCAGGCATTTCCTTCCGGCGCCGTCAGCACCGCGTCGCCCGCTGCATTGGCCGCTTCGCCGCTGCGGCAGGCGAAGTAATGCAACCCGGCCCAGGCCGAAGTCTGGTCGTGCGCCGTGCCGTAATCGTCGCGACAGGCGTAGTTGGTCAACCAGTGCAGGCTGGGCGCGGTGAACCCGTTGTCGTTCAGCCACTGCTTGAACGACAACCGATCCAGCGCCCGCCACTCGGCATCGCGAGAGGACAAGGCCATCGGCAGCGCGAAGACCCGGCGGCCGTCGCATCCGATCTGATGCTTGAACCCTTCCATGCATTCCTGAAAGCGCTTCTGCTGCGCCCGCTCCTCGGCATCCAGGCCACGATGCGGCAGCAAGCCCTCCTCCCACAGACCGTGGCGGAACACCCGCTCCTGCGGCGTGGCGCACAGGTAGCGCTCGTCGTAGGTAGGCCTGAGCGCCGCCGGGTCGCCCTGCAAGACACCGGTCTCGGCCAGCAACTCACGCACCCAGATCGATTCCGGCGTCGGCAACGGCAGGTAATGTGCCCCCCACGGGTAGGCGACCAGCGGACTCTGCCCGGCCCGCGAATTACCGCCCGCCTCGCTTTCCATTTCTAGCACCAGGAAATCGTCGATGCCGGCCTTGGCCAAACGCCAGGCCGCCGCCAGCCCGGAAATACCGCCGCCGACGATGACGATGCCGGCACGTCGCGTTTCGCCCGGCTCGGCGAAATTGCCGTCACGCAAACGATGACCAAGGGAGAAGGAAGGACCGAGCAATTCGCCCGGCGGCAAGGCCGGCTTGCCGGCCGGCGCACAGCCACTCAGGGCTGCCGCGCCGAGGATTTGCAGGAAGCTTCGCCGGCTAGTCAAACTTGCGCAGGGAGAGGCTGACCGACAACTGGGCACCGAGCCAGCCGAGCAGCGCACCGACGGCAGCCAAGGCCCCCACTTCGAGCGCCCCCGGCGGCTTCAGTCCGTAGCTGCCGCCGTAAAGAGCGGCCAGTTCGGCGACCGGCCCGGCCAGCAGGCGCAGACCGCCGAGCACCAGCGCACCGGCGAGCAAACCGCCAA
>JAYRUZ010000328.1:0-1554 GCA_041918795.1 Azonexus sp.
TCCTTGTAGCGGGTCACACCAGCCGCTTCTTCGAGAAAGACGCGCAGGTCGTCCGGCTTGGCCTCGATGATGCGCGAGATCATGCCCTGGCCGATGATGGCGTAGGCGCGCGGCCCCAGGCCGGTGCCGAGGAAGAGATCGGTGATGTCCTTGCGGCGGACCTTCAGGTTGTTGATGAAGTAGTCCGACTGCCCCTGCCGCGTCAGCAAGCGCTTGACCGACAGCTCGGCATATTGTGACCACTGGCCCATGGCGCGGCCGAGCGAGTTGTCGAAGATCAGTTCGACCGAGGCACGCGACACCGGCTTGCGGTTGGTCGAGCCGTTGAAGATGACGTCCTGCATCGACTCGCCGCGCAGTTCCGAGGCCTTGGACTCGCCCAGCACCCAGCGCACGGCATCCATGATGTTGGATTTGCCGCAGCCATTGGGGCCAACGACGCCAACCAGTTGCCCGGGCAGGGCAACGGCAGTCGGATCGACGAAGGACTTGAAGCCGGCGAGTTTGAGTTTGGTCAGGCGCATGGTTTATTCCGCTGAAGCACCATGCTGCGCCGCAGCGGGGGCCGTATGATAGCATCTTGAACAGCCCTGAACCCGGCGCCTTTTTGCCCCCGTTTTGGAGTCCTGCCTGATGTCCGACGACGATCGTTTCCTCGCCCGCGCCATCGAGCTCGCCGCCCGTGGCAGTGCGCTCGGCGAAGGTGGCCCCTTCGGCGCCGTCATCGTGCATCAGGGCAAGATCGTCGGCGAAGGCTGGAACCGGGTGGTGGTCAGCCGCGACCCGACCGCCCACGCCGAAATCGGCGCCATCCGCATGGCCTGTGCGGCGCTCGAACATTTCCATCTGCACGGCTGCACCCTGTACGCTTCGAGCGAACCCTGCCCGATGTGTCTGTCGGCCGCCTACTGGGCGCGCATCGAACGCATCGTTTTCGCCAACAGCCGGGCCGAAGCGGCGGCCATCGGCTTTTGCGACGATGAGCTTTACTGCGAGCTGAACCGCCATTTCTCCGCCCGCAGCATCGTGATGGAACACCGGCCACTGCCCGGTGCGCTGGAGCCGATGCGACAGTGGGCGAACGATCCGCAGCACGTCGGCTACTAAAGACCGGACCGGCTGACGGCGACGTCGCTGCTGCGGTGCACGGCCAAAAAGAGCAAAAAATGCCAGCACCATTCAAAATCATGCAATTCTGAAATATATGGCAGATATTTCAACAATACGACTTTAGTAGTATTCTGGGCAGCGAGAACAGTAGCTGATCGTCCTGCTTGCCCGGTCGATAAAAACAATTGCCATGAATCCGGTTTCTATCAGTGCCTTTACCGTCATCGACGCATTGACGGCTCACGTTGCCTTGCTCGATGGCGAAGGCGAGATCCTCACCGTCAATGAAGCCTGGAAGCGCTTCTCCGATGCCAATGGCAGCCGCCTGCCGGGCTACGGCATCGGCAGCAACTACCTGGCGATGCTGCGCAAGGTGGCTGAACTCCCTGAAGACTCCAGTTGTTCGAACCGCGAAGACCGGCGCATCGCCGCCGCGGTCGTTGC
>JAYRUZ010000329.1:0-1526 GCA_041918795.1 Azonexus sp.
TCCGCCACGTGCCCAACGCTGTGAGGGGGACGGCTGTACGAATGCCACTGCATCAGTGGCCTGTTTCACAATTAGCTAAGCATGAAAGCTTGCCTTTGCACTGCTGGCGTTGTTGCAAATCCTCGCGATAGCGTTGCTATCGCTGCGGTTCGCGCCTAGCCAGCAGCACAAATCCAGCGCTTTCATTACGCTCAGCCAATTGCGAAGCAGGCCACCCAGGCGGGAAGGCGTGCATGCCGGACGAACCCGAGTCAGAAGACCGGCCGGGAGACGAAATTCGGCTGCACGGCCAGGCAGCCCCGTTTTTCCAGAAGGGGAATCCATGGAAAACCCGAAGGCGCCATTGGCGCATGCTTTTACCGACGCCGAACGGGCAGCGGTCTATCAAGCCATTTTCAATCGCCGCGACGTGCGCGGTCAGTTCCTGCCCGATGCGGTGCCCGACGAGGTGCTCGCCCGCGTGCTGATGGCGGCGCACCATGCGCCGTCGGTCGGTTTCATGCAGCCGTGGAATTTCTTGATGGTGCGCTCGGCCGAGGTGAAGCAGCGCGTCCATGATGTGTTCCGCAGCGCCAACGACGAGGCGGCGCACATGTTCCCGGACGAGAAGCGCGAGATTTACTCGAAGCTGAAGTTGCAGGGCATTCTCGAAGCGCCGATCAACCTGTGCATCACCTGCGACCGCTCGCGCAGCGGGCCGGTGGTACTTGGCCGCACCCATATGCCAACCATGGACCTGTACAGCAGCGTGTGCGCCGTGCAGAACCTGTGGCTGGCCGCCCGCGCCGAGGGGCTGGGCGTCGGCTGGGTCAGCATCTTCCACGAAAAGGCGCTGCAGGACGCGCTGGGCATCCCCGAACACATCGTGCCCATCGCCTACCTGTGCATCGGCTACGTCAGCCACTTCAAGGACAAGCCCGAGCTGGAAGCGGCCGGCTGGCTGCCGCGCCTGCCGATCAACGACCTGATGTATTTCGAGCAGTGGGGCGAGCGCGATGCCGAACATTCCGACCCGCTGAGCCAGACGCTCGCCGAGATGCAACAGGCCATCCAGCAGCAAGGCATCTTCCCGGCATGAGTTTCGACGACGTTTCGGCTCTCCTGCACGGCCCGCTAGCCATGCCACTGGCGGCGCTGACAGCTGTGCTGCTCGACCGCCTGCTCGGCGAGCCGCAGCGTTTTCATCCTCTGGTCGGCTTCGGCAACCTGGCTGGCGCGCTGGAGAAACGTCTGAACCGGCGCAGCATAGTCAGCGGCCTGCTTGGCTGGTCGCTAGCCGTGTTGCCTTGGGTGGTTTTGGCAGCCCTGTTGCGTCCATTTGCGCCGTTCGCCGTCGACGTCGCCCTGCTCTATTTCGCGCTCGGCGCGCAAAGTCTGGGCGAACATGCCGATGCGGTGGCTCGCCCGCTGGCCGAAGGCAATCTCGATGAAGCCCGCCGCCGCGTCAGCTGGGTGGTGTCCCGGGATACGACGCAACTCGACGAATCGGGCGTCGCCAAGGCCGGCATGGAGTCGGTGCTGGAAAA
>JAYRUZ010000330.1:0-1519 GCA_041918795.1 Azonexus sp.
CGGGCCACCGCCTCGCCGGTGTCGAGCAGCGTGGTCCCCGCCGGCATGCGGCGGGAGATGCCCTCGCGCACCCAGGGGTAATGCGTGCAGCCAAGCACGACCACGTCGGCCCCTGCCTCGGCCAGCGGCGCGACAAACGTGTCGAGCAAGGCCTCGACACGCGGACTGCTCGGCCCCTCGCTCTCGATGGCGTCGGCCAGGCCGGAACAGGGCTGGGCGACGACCCGGACATGCTTGGCATGGTTGCCGATCAGGCGCTGGAAGCGTTCGCTGTGCAGGGTGCGCGTGGTGGCCAGCACGCCGATCACGCCCGATTGCGTCAGCCCCGCCGCCGGCTTCACCCCCGGCTCGAGGGCGACGATGGGAATCGGCGTGGCCGCCCGGATGGCCTCCGCGGCCGCCGCTGTCGCCGTATTGCAGGCGACGACCAAGGCCTTGGCGCCGCGCTTGGCAAGCGCCTGGGCGATGGCCACCCCGCGCTCGCGCAGAAAGGCCTCGGGCTTGTCGCCATATGGCAGGAAGCGGGTGTCGGCGAAATAGAAGTAGTCTTCGTGCGGCAGCCGGGCGCGCAAGGCGCGCAGGACAGTCAGGCCACCGAGACCGGAGTCGAAGACAGCAACGGGTTGGGATTTCACGAAGAAACTAGCGGCGAACGGGCATCGGCAATCCGTTTGAGGATACCACTCAGCTCCCCGACGTTCACCGGCTTCTTGAGAAAATCATTCATGCCGACGGCCAGGCAACGCTCGCGATTCTCGGCAAAGGCATCGGCCGTCAGCGCCACAATAGGGACCGGCGGGCTGCCGTGCAGGCGCTCGTGATCGCGAATGCGCATCGTCGCCTCATAGCCGTCGAGCACCGGCATGTGGCAATCCATCAAGACGAGGTCGGGCACCACGTCGGCGCACACTCGGTGCACGGCTTCTTCACCATTCACCACGGTCTCGACGACATGGCCCATTTTCTTGAGCACGGCACTGACTACCATCATGTTCAGCGGTTCGTCATCGACCACCAGGACGCGAAGCGGTGCCATTGCATTGCTCCTTTCCAGGCCCGGCATCGCCGGTTCGGTACGGGCTGCAATCTCCGCCGGTAGCGAATCGACCCGGACAGTGATCGTAAACCGGAAGCGACTGCCCTCGCCCTGCCGACTTTCCACACTGGCCTCACCGCCCATCAGTTCCGCCATGCTGCGCACGATGGACAATCCGAGACCGGTGCCGCCGTAACGCCGCGTCGTCGACGCATCGACCTGGGAGAAAGGCTGAAAGAGCAGCGCGAGCTTGTCGGCCGGAATGCCGATGCCGGTATCGGCGACCGAAAATTCGAGGCGCACGCTATCGCCTTCGCTGGCCAGGACCCGCCCCTCGACCCGGACCGAGCCCTGCTCGGTGAATTTGATCGCATTGCCGATCAGATTGGTCAGCATCTGGCCAATGCGCGCCGGATCGCCGCGGTAGCGCAAAGCGGTTTTATCCAGCCAGTGCGCCGAAAGTTGCACGCCCTTGGCCGCAGC
>JAYRUZ010000331.1:0-1512 GCA_041918795.1 Azonexus sp.
CTGTACAAGGACGGTGCTGCGGTGCACGAGCTGAATGAGGGAGATTTGGGCGTCGTCGTCCTCGACAACACCCCGTTCTACGCCGAATCCGGCGGCCAGGTCGGCGACCGCGGCGAGTTGAAGGGCGTCGGCGGCATCTTCGCCGTGGAAGATACCCTGAAGATTCAGGCGGCCGTCTTCGGCCACCATGGCGTGCTGAAGACCGGCAAGTTGGTCGTCGGCCAGGAAGTTGCCGCCAAGGTTGATGTGGCATCGCGCTCGGCCACTGGTCGCAACCATTCGGTCACTCACCTGATGCACAAGGCGCTGCGCCAGGTGCTCGGCGGCCATGTCCAGCAGAAGGGCTCGCTGGTCGATCCGGACAAGACCCGTTTCGACTTCGTGCATACCCAGCCAATGACGGCCGAGGAAATCCGTGAGGTCGAGGAGATCGTCAATGCCGAAATCCTCGCCAACGCCGCGACCGACAGCCGCGTGATGGGTATCGAAGATGCTCAGAAGTCCGGCGCGATGATGCTCTTCGGCGAGAAGTACGGCGACGAGGTGCGCGTCGTCGCCATCGGCTCCTCCAAGGAACTCTGCGGCGGAACACACGTCAGCCGCACCGGCGACATCGGCCTGTTCAAGATCGTTTCCGAAGCCGGCGTCGCCGCTGGCGTGCGCCGCGTCGAGGCGATTACCGGCACCAATGCGTTGTCCTACGTTCAGGCGCAGGAAAACCGCGTCAATGGCATCTCGGCCTTGTTGAAGACGACGCCGGACGATATCGCCGAACGCGTCGTCGGCATCATGGACAACGTCCGTGCGTTGGAGAAGGAACTGGCCCGCTTGAAGTCCAGGCTCGCCGCTTCGCAAGGCGACGATCTGGTCAGCCAGGCGGTCGAGGTCAAGGGCGCGAAAGTGCTGGCGGCGCAACTGGAAGGTGCCGATGTCACGGCGCTGCGTGAAACGATGGACAAACTGAGGGACAAGCTGAAGTCGGCGGCCATCGTGCTGTCTTCGGTGGCTGATGGCAAGGTTACATTGATTGCCGGCGTGACCGCCGATCTGACCGCCAAGGTCAAGGCGGGCGAACTGGTCAATCTGGTTGCCCAGCAGGTCGGTGGCAAGGGCGGTGGTCGTCCCGACATGGCCCAGGCTGGCGGCACGCAACCGGAAAACCTGCCGGCAGCCCTGGCTTCAGTCAAATCCTGGGTGGAAGGAAAACTGTGAAAATCGCTCTGTTGATTGCTGCCGGCCTGTTGGCCGGCGTCTGCCAGGCGGCGGAACTGGATCGTACGCCGCTGGAAGCGACCACGGCCGAAGGCCAGAAGGTTCGCCTTTATCCGAATGGCCGCTGGGAGTACACCGATGCCGCCAAGGCTGAGGAGGCCAAGAAGGTCGCCGCCGAGTACCCGGAAAACAAGACCCGCCCGGTAGAGGCGCAGGGTGGGGCGTTCGGTGTCGGGCGGCTGATCATGCCGGGCGACAAGGATTACAACCGGGGCACGCTGAACCCGAAGATGCGCTGAT
>JAYRUZ010000332.1:0-1505 GCA_041918795.1 Azonexus sp.
CTGATCGGCAAGCAACTGCTGGATATCCTTCGCTGACCGGCAGCTTGTCCGGCCCTGCTAACATAAGAACGCCATGTCCCGTCGCCCCCTGCGCCACCTGACCCTGTTCCTGCTACTGCTCGCCCTGATGGGAGTGAGCGGCTTCGGGGCGCACCGCATCGCCCAGCGGCTGGGGCTGTCCGAATTGCAGGCAACCGGCCTGCACCGGCTGGATTTATACACGGCCAGCCTGGAGCGCGAGATCGGCAAGTACGCCTTCCTGCCCGGCACCCTCGGCCTGGAGCGCGACGTACAGGACCTGCTCAGGCACCCGGCCGGCAACCAGCTGACGCCGCAGGTCAATGCGTATCTCGAACAACTGAACGAACGCGCCGGCACGCTCTCGATCTACGTCATCGACACTGCCGGCCATGTCGTCGCCACCAGCAACTGGCGGCGGGCCGACAGTTTCCTCGGCGAAGACCTCTCCTTCCGCCCCTATTTCCGCGACGCCATCGACAGTGGTAACGGCCGCTTCTTCGGCATCGGTACGACACGCGGCGAACCGGGCTATTACCTGGCCTCCACCCTGGTCGACGACAGCAAGACGCTGGGCGTCGCCGTCATCAAGGTCAGCCTGGAGCAACTGGAAAAGTCCTGGAGCACCGTCGAAGCGCCGGCCATGGTCAGCGACGAAAACGGCGTCGTCATCCTCGGCTCGGTCGCCGACTGGAAATTCACCACCCTGCGCCCGCTCGACGAGGCGACCCGGCGCGCCTTCGACCAGACGCAGCAGTACAACCGCCGCGCCCTGAAACCGCTCGGCCTCAAGGAAATCAGCGAACTCGACCATGGCGCCCGCCTGGTCAGCATCAGCAAGACGCTGCCCGAGGTCGTCTCGGTTTATCCGGTGGCCGGCCGCTTCCTGGCTCAATCGCGTCCGCTGCCCGGCACGCCGTGGACGCTGACCGTGCTCTCCCATCTCGAACAGGTCGACGAGATTGCGCAGAGCCGCGCCACCGTCGCCGTGGTCGGCGCCGCCCTGCTGTTCATGCTCGGCCTGATGCTCGACGAGCGCCGCCGCCATCTCAAGGACCGCCTGGCCGCCCGCGAAGCCTTGCAAAAAGCGCACGACGAACTCGAACGCAAGGTCGATGAACGCACCGCCGACCTGTCCGCCGCCAATCACCTGCTGCAGGACGAGATCGCCGAACGCATCCGCGCCGAGCGCACGCTGCGCGCCGCCCAGGACGAGCTGGTGCAGGCCGGCAAGCTGGCGGTGATCGGCCAGCTATCGACCGGTATCGCCCACGAACTCAACCAGCCGCTGGCCGCCTTGCGCACCCTTTCCGGCAACGGCGTGCGCTTCCTCGACCGCGGCGACATCGCCACCACCCGGTCCAATCTCGAACGCATGGCCCAGTTGGTCGACCGCATGGGCAACATCACCGGCCAGTTGCGCGCTTTCGCCCGCAAATCGACCGGCCAGCCGAAGCCGGTCGCCCTTTGCCAGGCCCTCGACAATG
>JAYRUZ010000333.1:0-1500 GCA_041918795.1 Azonexus sp.
AACGCTTGGCCAGCATCGGTTTCAGGAAGCGGCCGGTGTGGCTGGCCTTGCATTTGGCGACTTCCTCCGGCGTGCCGGCGACCAGGATGCGGCCACCGCCGCCGCCGCCCTCGGGGCCGAGATCGACGATCCAGTCGGCGGTCTTGATCACGTCAAGGTTGTGCTCGATGACGACGATGGTGTTGCCGTTGTTGGCCAGCCGTTGCAGCACGCTGAGCAGCATCTCGATGTCCTGGAAGTGCAGGCCGGTGGTCGGCTCGTCGAGGATGTAGAGAGTGCGGCCGGTGTCGCGCTTGGAGAGTTCGAGCGCCAGCTTGACCCGTTGCGCCTCGCCGCCGGACAGCGTGGTCGCGCTCTGGCCGAGGGTGATGTAGCTGAGGCCGACATCGACCAGCGTTTGCAGCTTGCGGGCGACCACCGGCACGGCGTCGAAGAACTCGCGCGCCTGCTCGACGGTCATGCCGAGGATGTCGTGGATGTTCTTGCCCTTGTACTGGATTTCCAGCGTTTCGCGGTTGTAGCGCTTGCCGTGGCAGACGTCGCAGGGCACGTAGATGTCGGGCAGGAAGTGCATCTCGACCTTGATCATGCCGTCGCCCTGGCAGGCTTCACAGCGCCCGCCCTTGACGTTGAAGCTGAAACGGCCGGGGCCGTAGCCGCGGGCACGGGATTCCGGCACTTGCGAGAAGAGTTCGCGGATCGGCGTCAGCAGCCCGGTATAGGTGGCCGGGTTGGAGCGCGGCGTGCGGCCGATCGGCGCCTGGTCGACGTTGATCACCTTGTCGAACAGGTCGAGGCCGACGATTTCCTTGTGCGGCGCGGGCTCGGCGGTGGAGCCGTAGAGATGCTTGGCGGCCGCGGCGTAGAGGGTGTCGTTGATCAGCGTCGATTTGCCTGAGCCGGAAACACCGGTGACGCAGGTGAGCAGGCCGCCGGGAATCTCCAGCGTGACGTCGCGCAGGTTGTTGCCGTAGGCGCCGACCACCTTCAGTTGCTTGTCCGGGTTGGCCGGGCGGCGTTTCTCCGGCATGGCGATCTTGCGCCGGCCGGCCAGATAGTCGCCGGTCATCGACGCCGGGTTGGCCGCCACTTCGGCCGGCGTGCCGTGGGCGACGATGGAACCGCCATGGACGCCTGCACCGGGACCGATGTCGACCACGTAATCGGCCAGGCGGATGGCGTCTTCGTCATGCTCGACGACGAGCACGGTATTGCCCATGTCGCGCAGGTTGCGCAGGGTTTCGAGCAGGCGGTCGTTGTCGCGCTGGTGCAGGCCGATGGACGGCTCGTCGAGTACATACATGACGCCGGTCAGCCCCGAGCCGATCTGCGAGGCCAGGCGGATGCGCTGCGCTTCGCCGCCGGAGAGCGTCTCGGCCGAGCGTTCCAGGCACAGGTAATCGAGGCCGACGTTGATCAGGAAGGAGAGGCGGGCGGTGATTTCCTTGAGGATCTTTTCCGCCACCTGCGCCTTGGCCCCGGTCAGTTGCAGGCAGTTGA